>DINM01000017.1:16714-25611 GCA_002423675.1 Verrucomicrobia bacterium UBA5540 | reverse complement strand
AGCGCCACCGCCACCGCTACGAGGTCAACAACCACTATCGCGAACAGCTCGAAAAAGGCGGACTCATCATTTCCGGAACCAACCCTGACATCGGCGTCGTCGAGATGATCGAACTGCCGGATCATCCGTGGTATGTCGCCACGCAGGCACATCCGGAACTCAAGAGCCAGCCGGTTCTGCCGCACCGGCTCTTCCGCGACTTCGTCGCCGCCTCCATCAAAAACAATTTATGAAACGCTTTTTTGCCGTGGTGCGTAACCTAACGGCTCCGCCAGATACGTCCGATCCGTTGATCCTGAGCCGCAGAACACAGACCCTTTCGATCTGGGAAGGTTCGTTGTGGTCAGTCATGTGGGGCTTCGGAGAAACCTACATTGCCCCGTTCGCTATTTTACTGCACGCCAGTAACCTCGCCATGGCCTTTGTCGGTACAGGACCGGTGTTGGTTGCAGCAACCGCCCAGCTTACAGGTGCCGCCCTGCTTGACCGGGTCGGTCGCCGCATGCCGGTCATGCTGGCCGGAGCAGCCATACAAGGAGCTACGTATGTGCCGCTCTTTCTCCTGCCCGTCGTGCTTCCGTCCGGGGGAATCCCGGCTCTGCTGATTGCTGTAACCGTTTGCTTTTTCGCACTGGGCGTATCCGTCCCATCCTGGATGAGTCTGATGGGCGATGTGGTCGATCCGACCAATCGCGGACGCTATTTTTCAAACCGAACGCGCATTGCCCTCTATGTCATGCTGACTTCCATGCTGCTGGCCGGCGTAACGATCAACCAATGGAAAAATTGCGGGCACCCGGTTGTCGGATTCGGATTCCTGTTCGGGATCGCCTGTATGGCCCGCCTGATCAGTCTGTTCTTCATGCGCCGCCACTATGATGCGCCTCTTCAAAAACCAACAGAAAATCCCTATTTCTCATTCTGGGATTTTGTGCGAGCCACCCCGCGCTCCAACTTCGCCAAATTTACCTTCACCGTCGCGCTCATGAACGGAACCGCCCAGATCGCCGGACCGTTTTTCGCCGTCTATATGCTCCGCGATCTGCACTGGTCGTATCTTCAGTTCACAGTGAACATGGCGGTTTTCCTGCTGGCCCAAACTCTTTTCGTACGCTGGTGGGGAGCGCTCGGCGACCGCCACGGCAACCGCTCTGTACTGGTCGCCACCAGCTGGCTGATGCNNCTGTTCTGGATTTTCTCGACCAACTACTTCGTTCTTTTGCTGGCGCAGGTTCTTTCCGGTGCCTGCTGGTCGGGGTTCAATTTGGCGGCCGGTAACTTTGTTTACGATGCCGTCACGCAGGCCAAACGCCCACGGGTCTTCAGCTACTACAACCTGCTCAACGGACTGTTTTCCGTCGGCGGTGCCGTTCTAATCGGCGCGCCGATTGCAGAACACGCTCCGGCGGCATTCGGACTGGGACCAATTCACATTACACTGATCTCCTCTCTGCCGGTCGTTTTCATTGTCTCCAGCCTGGCCCGCACCCTTGCCGCATGGGCCATGCTGCCGCGCTTCCGCGAAGTTAGAGAGATCGAACCCATCTCCACCCGGCGAATCCTATGGAGGCTGGGTGTCGGCCAGCCGCTGTTTGCGCAGGCTGGGGAATTCATCAAGCGCTACTCACCTTCGAACAGCCGGGACAAATAGAGCCGCCCGTTTTTTTCCGAACATTGGAAAAACCTACCTGATTAGCCTCTTTCGAGCAGTTTCAGCACCTTATATATCCAGCCCGAGGGTTTGCGCAAATGATTGAGACCCCACTCGCGAATCGGTTCGAGCATGAAAAGCGGAAAGAAAAACAGATAGAAAAACAGACTTCCGGCCAAGGTATCGGAAACCCAGTGACCGCCGCCCGCCAGACGCGGAAGAACGAAAACCACCNNTGAACATCAATACCATGGCATGATCCCCGGGGAAGCTGTTGTTTGAGCCGATTTTCACCTTCCAGGTGATGAGTTCGGTTAAATCCGTCAGCAGAACCGCCCGACTTCTTAACTCTTCAGTTGCCCCGGGAGAAAGGCGCTGAAAATGAATGCTCAGCTCGGAGATGGCGGAAACCAGCAGAAGCGTAATCGTCATGTAGAGACCGAACTGAACGAGAGCCGCACGATCCTCGTTGCGCGGGTTGCGGATGTAATAGATCACGAACAGTAGAACCATCCAGGCGGCAGCAAACAAATCAAACGCGCGGTGGTTGCCGACGCCCCAGATCACCTGCATCACCGGACGGTCTTTCATCGTGCCGTTGAGCGTCAAAAAGGCGTTGTAATCGATCGTCTTCCACAGCGTCTCCACCTGTGTATAGCGAAGTGCCGAACGCCCTTTTTCATCCCGGTAGCTCTCCTGACTCCTCAGCCAGCTGACTAGAATGGCGGAGGCCATAGCCATGGATAATACGATCAATAAAATCGACTTCTTTTTCAAAAGACATCCCTTTCGAGTGCTGTTTACAAAAACTGATCAAACAAAGTTTTCCGGCCCACCTCAAGATAATCTTTACACGACCGGCTAGTTGAGAAGGCGGTTTGAAAAACCGTTGATGGTATTTTTCAGAGCCGCACTGCGGTTCAGCAGCGCGCGCAGCTGCATCGGCTGTTTGCACAGCACCCAGTGGCGGATATCCGCCGGAAAAAATGCGACGTTGGCAAGATCCCGCATTTGCACATTCCAGTCCTTCATCCACGGATAACCGGACATGAAATTGATTTCCTTCACGCCGCCGGATTCAAACGCATTTTCAATCACCCTCCCGAAAAGCGCCGCACCGGGTGAAAGCTTCGAAAATTTCTCGTTGAAGCCGATTTTTACGACATAGAGCGTATCGCCGCTCTGTACCATAAACTGTCCGGCAACGGGTTCACCGTCGATATCGAGAAACGCCCAGCGCAGCCAGCCCAGCTCTTCCATCCGTTGCGTCAGCAGGCGGAAGAATTGGATATACGATTCATCCGAGCGGATAGACGTTTTGCGCTGCGCCTTCCATCCCTGATGCTCAATATCCATGAACCGTTCGGCATTGACTGAGAAATTTCCGGTCTCAAACCGGAAGCAGGCTTTCGGCTGTTCTTCAATACGCCGTCCGATCCGCCGGACGTTGCGGTAAAAGTTTTTTGACAACGACGCGAAATATTCGTCCGCGCTGCCTCGCACAGAAATAAAACTTTCAGCTCCATCGATATCCACAATGGAACTGCTGCGGCAAAAAATCNNAATCATGAAAGGCCGGACAGACTTGAGTTTCATACCCCTGAACAACCAGCGGCTCCACCGCGCCGGTCGTTAAAATATCATCGGGCGCATCAAAACGAAGTCCCTTGCATCCTCCCGGCCAGCGGCGCGGTACCGTAACAACCGGAAGAACCCCAACCAGACGGTCTTCGTCAAAGGCCAGTAGACAAAACCAAAAATCATCCGGCTTTAAACGCGTCTGCAAATGCGAAGTAATCCACGCATGGGACATCACCGGATTGCTACCCATCTCCCGCACCAGCCGAGTCCATTCCCCCGCAACTTTTTCCAAACCTTGGAACCCTGTGCCGCCGGAGGCGGTATCGTGAATTACTTTCAGACGAATACCGTTTAACGTCTGAACCGGCTCCGGGAATTCGATCCCCATTTCAGGACATTTGTAAACCAGACTCATGGCTTATGTATTACCTTTTTCCCCAAGCCTTAAAATTTTTTAATCGGTGAAACCCCCTCTGAGAAAAATCAGCAGACGATGCGGGCAAATTTGCGTTTGCCGACTTTGAGGATCATGCCGNNCCGCTTTGACGTCGGATATCTGTTCGTCGTTGATGCGCACTCCGCCCTGCTGAACGAGACGGCGGGCTTCGCTGTTGGATGGAGCAAAGCCGGCTTTGACGACGAGATCGATGATGCCGGTGTCGCCGTCGAGTTTGAGGTCGGGCATATCGTCGGGCAGTTCTTTCTGCGCGAAGATGCGGGCAAATTCTTCGGACGCTTTTTGGCCCTCCTCCGCACCGAGGAATCGGTCGACGACGCAACGTCCGAGTTCGTCTTTGACGGCGCGCGGGTGCAGTTCACCGGAGGCGACTTTTGCCTGCATGGCTTCGATTTCTGCCGGTTTTCGGCAGAGAATATAAAGGAAGTATTTCCACATGAGTTCGTCGCTGACGCTCATGAGCTTGCCGAACATTTCTTTGGCCGATTCGTTGACGCCGACATAGTTCCCAAGGCTTTTGCTCATTTTCTGCACGCCGTCGAGTCCTTCGATGAGCGGAAGCGTCATGACGACCTGCGGATACTGGCCGTAAATTTTCTGGAGCTCGCGGCCGAGCAGCAGGTTGAAAAGCTGGTCGGTTCCGCCGAGTTCGACGTCGGCTTGAACCATAACGGAGTCGTAGGCCTGCACGAGCGGGTAAAGGAATTCGACGAGAGAGATCGGGCGGTTGTCGGCGTAGCGCTTGGAAAAATCGTCGCGAGCCAGCAGCTGGGCGACGGTGACGTGCGCGGAGAGACGGATGACGTCTTCAAATTTCATGCCGCCAAGCCATTCGGAGTTGAAGCGCACTTCGGTTCTGGCCGGATCGAGAATTTTGAAAACCTGCTGCTTGTAGCTTTCGGCGTTGGCAGCGACCTGCTCGCGCGAGAGCGCCGGGCGGGTAGCGGATTTTCCGGACGGGTCGCCAATCATGCCGGTGAAGTCGCCGATGATGAAAACGACGGTGTGTCCTGCATCTTGAAATTCGCGAAGTTTGTTCAGACCGACCACATGGCCGAGGTGAATATCGGGGGCCGACGGATCAGCGCCGTATTTGATGCGCAGGCCGCGCCCTTCTTTGGCGGCGATCTCGAGTTTTTTCTTCAGTTCCTCTTTGGAAAAGAGGTCCACACGGCGGGCGGTCAGGAGTTCAAGCTGTTCGTCAATTGTCATAGTGGAATGGAGAATATGGAACTGCGGAATGCGGAACAAGGAATAACAGAAAAAACAGCGAGAACCGTCCGCCCAGAGGAATGTATGTCACTCGGGGTCATCAGGGTCGAAAGATGCGGACGAGCGTGAGCGCGGCGAGACCGATAAACACCGCTTCGACAATCGCCGTGCCAATCCAGCCGCCCGTAATCGGTAAGGGAATCGGAACAAAGTTTGACAACCTATACAAAAACCCGTAGAAATCGCGCCTTCCAGTCCTCGGAAAAATACACAATGAAAAAATATATTATTTTGATGTTCAACGGGGCTCTAATGGGCGCAGCAAACGTAATCCCCGGGGTGTCCGGCGGCACCATGGCACTGCTAACCGGCATCTTTGAACCGTTGATTGATGCCATAAAATCGTTCGATACCACCGCCCTAAAATTGCTCTTCGCCCGTCGCTTCAAANNCAAATTCCTGATTCCGATAGGCCTCGGAATCGTGATTAGCATCCTGAGTGTCGCCCGCCTATTGGAATATCTTTTTGAGCACCAGGCCGTCTATGTCTGGGCTTTTTTCTTTGGACTAATCCTCGCTTCGGTCTATTTTGTCGGAAAACGAATCAAACGATTCACCGCATCGGTTCTCAGTCTTTTTGTTTTTGGAACTGTGCTGGCAGCCGCAATCGCGTTCATGGAGCCTGCCACCGAAAACGCATCCGTTCCCTACCTGCTTTTCTGCGGCGTGGTTGCCATCTGCAGCATGATTCTACCGGGACTATCCGGCTCCTATGTCCTGCTGTTAATGGGCAACTATCATCTGGTAATGATTGATGCCGTCAACAACTTGAATATCAGCGTCCTGCTGCCTATCGCACTTGGCGCAGGCGTTGGTCTACTACTGTTTGCTCGGCTTTTATCCTGGGTCTTTAAAAAATTTCATGATCAGACCGTGTCTCTGTTAACCGGGTTTATCTTCGGATCACTCGCGGTTTTATGGCCGTGGAAAGAGGCTGTCATCAAAATTTTCCAAGACGGCGATGTCATGAAAGAAAAAGTGATTGGATACACCTACAACCTACCGGAACTGAATAGCGGAACCCTGCTGGCTCTAGCCATAATGATCATCGGCATTATCACGATTATTGTGGTGGAAACATCGGCCGCCGGCAAAAAAACGAATTAAATCTCCTCGAAAACAAGGCACGGGTAGATTTACTCACAGTTCCTCATCGATCATCCGGCCCGATTTGCGGGGTTTGTGCATTTTTTTATAATATTTTGAGAGCACCCGGGAAAAGCGGATGACATCACGAAAAGGCGCAATCAGGCTCTTATGCCGTTTCGGTTGCTTGGTGACGCGCACCGAACCGACGCGGATGCGGCGCGATGAAATATTGAGCAGGGTTTCGAATTCGGACGGCAGTGAGGATCGTTCTTCGAGAATAAACGGCAGCACATCACAACGGTAAAACCGGAAACCGCACGGCGGATCCGGCACATATACCCCCAGTAATCGATCGAGCCAGTAACGCATCATCCGGATCGTCCAGCGCCGCACCACAGGAATTTTCTTCAGCTCGGCCATCCGGTTGCCGATAAGCACCGGAAGATGTGTACGCTGATAGGTTTCCAGAAATTTGGGAATTTCATCCGGATCGTGAAATCCGTCGGCATCAAGGGTAATGACCGCGTCAAAACCGTTCGCCAGAAGATATTTGAAGCCCTCGGTTAACGAAGCGCCTTTGCCGCCGTTGGTTTCGCGACGGATTACCATTGCTCCGGCGGCTTCAGCGCGAATAGCGGTATCATCCGTTGACGCATCGTCTACTACGATGACATTCGGCAAATAGTTGAGCGCCCGTGAAACTACATTGCCGACGCTCTGTTCTTCGCAAAACGCAGGCATCAGCACAGCGACCTTCTTGACCTCTTTATATTGGGCGATGGTTGCCATAATGGTTCGGATTCCCCCTCACAAACTCAAAGCACTAAACACGAAATTACTAAAAAACTCGAACGATTAAACCCGGATTTTAAAACTCAAACAGATGCTCCGTTCGCCTGAACCAGCTCATCGGCCCGGTAGGATGAACGAACCAGCGGCCCGGCCGCCACGCCATCGAACCCCATCGATCGTGCTTTTGCGGCCAGCACATCAAAATGTTCCGGAGAAATGTAACGCTCAACTGGATGATGTTCACGGGTCGGCGCCAGATACTGCCCCAACGTCAGCAGGCGGACGCCTGCCGCATATAAATCTTCCAAACATTGGAAAATCTCTTCATCGGTTTCGCCAAGGCCAAGCATCAGGCCGGATTTTACCATGACCCCGCCCCGCTCTGCTGCATAGCGCAATGTCGCCAGCGATTTTTCATAACTCGCCTGCGGGCGCACCGCCGCCTGCANNGTTGTGATTAAACACGTCAGGCTGCGCATCCAAAACAATGTCGAGATGCTCCACAAAATCCGGCGTCAAAACTTCGACCGATGCGTCCGGCATCGCTTCTTTGACGGCACGAATCGTATTGGCAAAGGCCTGCGATCCGCCGTCGGGCAGATCATCGCGCGTTACACTGGTGATAACAATGTGCCGCAACTTCAGCTGCCGGGCGGCTTCGGCCACGCGCGCCGGTTCGCCCGGATCGACCGAATCGGGTTTCCCAGTCTTCACGTTGCAGAAACGACAGTTGCGTGTACAGGTATTGCCGAGGATCATCACCGTCGCCGTCCCGCGGTTCCAGCACTCATGCCGGTTCGGACACTTCGCGCTGGCGCAAACCGTATTAAGTTGAAGACTTTCGAGAAGCTTGCTTACATCCGGATAGTTCTGATCTGTCGAAATCGGTCGGCGCATCCACTGCGGAAGCCGCTGCACCTTGGGCTTCAATTTTTCGGATGGATTCAGCGAACTCATCAGGCCATGTTTCCAATCATTGAAAAACCTCTTCTAATTTTTCCAAACCTTGGAAGAAATTGTTCCAAGGGTTGGAACTCTGCGATGTAAAATTTTACACAGAAAGTGTTTCGAGCAACTTCTGGAGTTTTTCACGTTTTTCGAGCAATTCACCTTTGCGCTTTTCTTCCCCGGCAACCACGTCGGCGGGCGCCCGGCTGACGAAGTTGGCGTTGGATAGTTTTTTGCTGATTCCAGTGATGCCGTTTTCNNAGCAAGGCGACTGACGTCACATCGTCACGCAGGATTTTTGCCGTGCGCTCCTGCGCCGGACGGATGCAGAACTTCGCCCGCTGTTTCGGCGTCAGGTTGTAATCGGTGCGCAAGGTGCGGCCTATGCGGATCAGGTCGTGCTTAGCCTCTACGTAATCCACTGTGTCTCGTTTCACGCCCCACGCGCTGAGATCTTCATACGACAGCGCTTTCGGCCACGACGCGGTCTGGATGGACTCGCTGGAAATGTTGTATCCCATACCGTGCCACAGCTCTTCGGTGATAAACGGGATGAACGGATGCAACAGCCGAATCGCACTGGAGAAGACATAATGCATGACCTGCTCGACTTCCATCTTGCGCTGCGGGTCTTCGCCGCGAAATACGCTCTTGGAATACTCAACATACCAATCGCAATAGTGGTGCCACATGAAGTCGTACATTGCCAACGCGGCGTCGTTGAAGCGGTGACGAGCCAGATTATCTTCGGTGTTGCGAACCGCTTCGCTCAGCTTAGCGAGAATATGCTGGTCGTCGGGACTGAGCGTCATCTTGCTGAAGTCGATCTTTTCAGGNNCAAATCTTGGTGCAGAAGTTGCGACCCAGCTCAAATTTCTCGTCATTGACGTACACATCCTGACCGGTGGCGGTCAGCATCATCAGACTGAAACGTAGTGCATCGGCACTGTACTTTTCAATGATGCCGAGCGGGTCGATCGAGTTGCCCAGACTCTTGCTCATCTTGCGCCCCTGATCGTCGCGAACCGTGCCGTGAAAATAGACCGTATCAAAGGGAACGTCATCCATAAATTCGAGACCGGCCATAATCATACGGGCCACCCAGAA
>DINM01000017.1:15504-16610 GCA_002423675.1 Verrucomicrobia bacterium UBA5540 | reverse complement strand
AACCAGGTGTCGAGAACGTCTTCGTCCTGACGAATATCGGTTACGCCGCAAACCGGACAGCTGGCGGGAGTTTCCCGATCCGCCCACTGATGGCCGCAGGCATCGCAGTAAAATACCGGTATGCGGTGGCCCCACCAGATCTGGCGCGAAATGCACCAATCGCGGATGTTTTCNNTAGCAATGGCCAACCGCATGAATATGCTTGTCGATCTTTTCAATCAACCCCGCATGCTTTAGATCTTCGACCAACTGCTTGCGGCATTCAAAACGATCCAGACCGGCATATTGCCCGGCGGCTTCATTCATCACACCGTGATCTGTCATCACGTTGATCGGCATCAGTTTATGGCGCATACCAATTTCAAAATCGTTCGGGTCGTGCGCAGGCGTCACCTTCACACAGCCGGTTCCGAAGTTCGGATCAACAAACTCATCGGCCACAACCGGAATCTCTCTTCCAAGGATTGGAAGAATCAGCGTTTTGCCGACCAGGTCGGCGTAGCGTTTATCGCGCGGACTGACGGCGACGGCGACGTCGCCGAGCATCGTTTCCGGACGAGTCGTCGCAACCGTGATTTTGCGCTTCTCATCTTTAACGGCATAGCGGATGTAATAGAGTGCGCCTTCAGTTTCAACGTGTTCACTCTCTTCATCAGAGAGCGCCGTCGTGCAGCGCGGACACCAGTTGATAATGCGATTACCCCGGTAAATCAATCCCTTGTCGTACAAGCGGCAGAACACNNAAGCGTTCACGATCCCAGTCACACGATGAACCGAGTTTTTTCAGCTGGTTAACAATCGTACTGCCATACTCTTCTTTCCAGGCCCAGACTTCTTTCAGAAACTCGTCGCGCGACAGGTCGTGGCGACTCTTGCCTTCCGTCGCCAGCTTGCGTTCGACCACGTTCTGCGTCGCGATACCCGCGTGGTCGGTGCCGGGAACCCACAGGGCGTTCTTGCCCTGCATACGTTTCCAACGGATCAGTACGTCCTGAATCGTGTTATTCAGCGCGTGGCCCATGTGCAGAATGCCGGTCACGTTCGGCGGAGGGATCACAATCGTCCACGGCTCCTTTTTCGAGTCCGGCTGTGCGTTGAAGGCTTTC
>DINM01000017.1:10061-15494 GCA_002423675.1 Verrucomicrobia bacterium UBA5540 | reverse complement strand
CTTTGCATACCACTTCGCCTCCACTCCGGCGGCTTCATAATTCTTCGGCAGTTCGCTCATAAATTAATCCTCAGTTTCCAAAGGTTGGAACTTTTCGGGCGGGTTTTTCCAAGGTTTGGAAAATTACTTCTTCGCCTTTTCCTCTTCGAGGAAGAGTTTGTATTCGACGCTATCGACCAGCGCTTCCCACGAGGCTTCGATGATGTTTTCCGACACGCCGACGGTGCCCCATGTCTTCTCGCCGTCGCTCGATTCGATCAGCACACGGGTTTTGGCCGCCGTCGCTTCTTCGGGGTCGAGGATGCGCACCGAGTAATCGACCAGCGACACATCGGCGATGGTCGGATAAAATTTGACCAGCGCATCGCGCAATGCATGATTGAGCGCGTCGACCGGACCGTCGCCGGAGCCGTTCGCCGACACACATTCGCCGNNGGGCGATTTACGGTCGAGTTCCAGCCCCATTTCGATGGCTTTCAGAAAAACATTGCTCGCGCCCGACAGTTCGGAGATCAGAATGCGGCGGCTGTTGCCGACCGAGTCCGGAACAATGTGTTCGAAGCTGCGCGACACTTTGCGTACACCGTCCACATGCATGCCCGCCTTGTGGGCGAAGGCGCTGTCGCCGACAAACGGCTGTTTGGTGAACGGGCGGATGTTGGCCTGCTCATAAACACACTGGGAAAGCGCACGAAGCTGTTTAAGGTTGTCTGCTTTCGGTAAACAGGTCATTCCTTTCTTCAACATCAGGTTGGGAATGACAGACGTCAGGTTGCAGTTGCCGACCCGTTCGCCGATGCCATTCATAGTGCCCTGTACATGCACGGCGCCGACATCGACCGCTGCCAGCGCATTGGCCACGCCGAGCTCGCCGTCGTTATGCGTATGGATGCCGACCGGCGTTTTAAACGTCTTCAACACGGTGGAAGTGATTTCCGCCACTTCGTGCGGAAGCGCGCCGCCATTGGTTTCGCACAGTACAAGGCAATCGGCGCCTGCGTCTGCCGCCGCTTTAAGCGTGGACATGGCGTATTCAGGATTATCTTTGTAGCCGTCGAAAAAATGCTCGGCGTCGTAAATTACCTCTTTGCCGTTTTCCTTCAAAAAACGGACACTGTCGGCGATCATCGTCCGGTTTTCCTCCGGCGTAGTCTGGAGAACTTCTGTGACGTGCAAAAGCCAGCTTTTGCCGAAGATGGTGCAGACGGGCGTATCGGCCTCAATCAAGGCTGCGAGGCCTTTATCGTTTTCCGGTTTGATGTTGGCGCGGCGAGTCGAGCCGAAAGCGGCGATCTTGGCGTTCTTGAGAGACTCCTTCTTAATCAGCCGGAAAAACTCCATGTCTTTCGGGTTGGACGCCGCAAATCCGCCTTCGATATAGGCGATGCCGAATTCGTCGAGGCGTTTGGCGACCTGCACTTTGGCGACAGCGGAAAAAGAGACTCCTTCCGCCTGCGCGCCGTCGCGCAGCGTTGTGTCATAGATGGCGATATGTTTTGTACTCATGGTTTTTTCTCTAGGAAGCAGGAAAACATAACCGAACGCCCTGTAGATTTAAAGCCCCGAGGGTCGTTTTTTTAGGAGGTGTACAGCAGATAAACCTGCGGTTATTCATCCGAAATGATTCTGCAAACCCGTCATCACGAATTAGTTGCCCTCGGAGCGAAGCCGCGGATCGAGAGCATCGCGTAAGGCGTCGCCCAACAGATTGAAAGCGAGGACGAGGCCGAAGATGGCCAGCGTGACAAAGGTCATTTCCCACCAGACACCCTGCCAAAGCCGCATGCGCGCGCTGTTAATCATGACGCCCCACGATGGTTCGCTAACGACACCGATGCCGAGGAAACTCATGAAGACTTCCGTGCTGACCGCCGCCGGAAAGCGCAATGTGAAGGTGACAATGATGACGTGGAAGACATTCGGCAGAATATGACGGAATAAAATGCGCGGCCAACTGAGCCCGAGTGCTTTGGCCGCCATGACGTAAGCCTGCTCTTTGTGTTTGATGACTTCGCCGCGGATCAGGCGGCAAAGCCCGACCCAGGTGGTGAGTCCGATGCCGAGATAAATCCCAAGTAACCCCTTCCCGACCACCATGGCGATGGCGAGAATAAAAAGCAGTCCCGGCATGGAAGCAACGGTCGAATAGAGCCAGACGACAAAACTATCCACCTTGCCGCCGAAGTATCCGGCCAGACAGCCAAAGAACACACCGATGGGAATGGCGATGAGCGAGGTGACAATCCCGACTTTATAGGCGATGCGTGTGCCTTGAATCAGCCGCTGCATCACGTCGCGCCCGAGTGCATCGGTTCCCATCCAATGGCTGGAAGACGGCGGCTGATAAGCCTGATTGAGATCGGTTTTCTGATAAAAGGCGGTCTGATCTTTGACTTGGTAATAGCGATAGACCGCTTCGCCATAAACCGCCAGCGCGGTGTAGAAAACGACCACGCCGAGACAAACCATCGCCAGACGGTTTTTCTTCAACCGTCTCCACGCATCACTCCACAGACTGTTTCCTTTTTCGCTCATTTCAGCTTCACACGCGGATCGACAAGGGCGTAGCAGATGTCGGTTAAAAGGTTGGCGATGACGAACACGATGGCTCCGACTAGCACGATAGCGCGGACGACATCAACGTCGGACGAGTTAATGGCGTTGATGCCGAGATAGCCGAGACCGGGAATGCCGAAAAAACTTTCGAGCAGCAGGTTCCCCGTATAGAGAAACGGAATGGCAATGACCGTGTTGGTGATGATCGGGATCATGGCATTTTTCAAAACGTGTTTGAAAAGCACTCCGGTGCGGCTGACGCCTTTGGCACGGGCGGTACGGACATAATCTCGATGTGCCTCGTCGAGCATAATGGTGCGATAGAAACGCAGATCGGCGCCGAGCCCGCTGAAGACGCCGATGAGAACCGGGAGCGCAAGGTAACGCACCGATTCAAATCCCCAGACGGGAAACCAGCCCAGCTTGAAGCCCAGCAGATATTGCCCGCCGACAATCCAGACCAGATAATTGACGCTCATCAGCGCGACGGAAAAGACGACGAAAAAACGGTCAACCCAGGTATCGCGCCAAAAGGCGCAGAACAGTGAAAGCATGACGGAGGTAATCAGGCCGATGAAAAAAATCGGCACGGCGAGCATCAGCGACGGGCCGATTCCGTCGGCGAGTAACTTGGATACACGCTGATTGGTGCTGCTGGAAACGCCGAAGTCGAGATGCGCAAGCTGCTTAAGATAAAACAGAAACTGCGAGTCGAACGGATTGTTCATCAGGCGGCGCAGCTTGATCGAACGAATTTCCCCCGGGATGTCACCGGTTTTCAGTGTTTTGCAATCGTCGGAAACTGCCACTCCGGTTGCGTCCAGTTCGATTCGATATTTGCAATCCGGGCGCAGATCAAATTTGACCGGCAGCGCATATTCGCCGCCTGCGGCGAGCGTAATCGTACCGTTGGTCCAGGTGACGCCGTCCATGCCCTGCCAGTCGCCGGCAGAGCGCTCGAAGTCGGAGTCGGCATAGGCGCGGGTTGTGACTTCCCTTCCCTGAATCAGCGGGAACAGCGGTTTGTTGAAGCCGCGCTGTTCGTCGAACTGTTCGAGGGTCTGGGGCTGTGCGTGCGGACCGAGCACCTGCAAGGCCGGACTGCCGCCGACCACATTGAAGAGGATAAAGGTAATCAGGATGACCCCGAAAACCGTCGGGATCATCTGGAGCATTCGTTTCAGGATATAGCGTAACATCAGTTGCGCCTCCCCTGTTTGGCTTTCCACGCGTTCCACGCGGCGTTATCGACGCGGCGGTATTTGACCATGGTGTAGGGAAAGTCGTGAAGACTGAAATTTTTCAGCCAGTCATGAACAACTGCGAATTCTTTCGGCTGGTACATAAAAATCCACGGACAATCTTCAATAATAATGTCGGCCATTCTTTCGCAAAGTCGGTCTTTTTCCGGGCCGGGAAGCATCGTGCGCAGTTGCTCGTAGAATTTGTCGAATTCCGTATTGTTATAGTTGGAATGGTTCGGGCCGGGCGATGCATTGGCACCGCAGAAGAGCTGCAGGAAGTTTTCCGCGTCGGGATAGTCGGCGACCCAGCCGAGCTCAAACATCTGCGCTTGCCGACGATCCATTTTGTCGAGGAAGGCGGGCCAGTTGTTGTAGCCGGGTTTGAGCACGACGCCGATTTTATCGAACATGCCGGCCATCAGATCGACAACCTGCCGAACGTCGGGGGTCGCGCCGCCGAGTTCCAGCGAAACTTCCAGACGCCGGCCGGTAGCCGGGTCGATGCCGTCCGGGTAACCGGCTTCGGCCAGAAGCATCTTCGATTTTTCGAGGTTAAAGGAATAAGCAGTCGGCTTGGGTTTGAATCCGGCGAGCGGATCGGGCAGCGGGCCGTAAACAGGCGCGATGCGCCCGTTATAGTACTGCACGAGCAGTTCGGGATTGAAAGCGCAGCTCAGGGCCTGCCGCAGTTTTTTGTTTTTGCCAACGAGCGGGTCGTCCATGTTGAAACCGNNATCGTCCACGACATACTGCACAATGCGGTCGATGAACGGGATGGGTTTCCCCGCATCATCAAGCAGTCCGGCGGCGCAGGCCGCGGCGGTTCCGGTGGAAGGATAGAGCTCAATGCGGCCGGTTTCTTTCCATTTGGGTTTGCGGACACATTCGATGCGGTAGTTGCGCTTCCATTTTTCAAGAATGTACGGGCCAGTGCCGACGGGATGGTTAATAAAGTCATCGCCATAGAATTCAATGGCTTCGTGCGGCACGGCGAAGGCATAGTGCATGGCGAGCACCCAGAGAAGCTGCGGATAAGGTTCTTTGAGCTGAATCTGAAAGGTAGTTCGATCCGGTGCGGTCAATCCTGCAACCGGCGCGTCGTAGTCGGTCGGCACGTCACCCGCTGAGGCGATGCGCCATTCGTCGAGTCCAATAACGCGGCCATTAAACGCCCAGTAACCGGATGAGGCGTTTTTGAGGTCGGCGATTCGTTTGATGGAATAGACAAAGTCCTGCGCGGTCAGTTCGCGCCCTTTGCCGCCGGGGAAGCAGGGATCGTCCTGAAAGTAAATGCCGCGGCGGATGTGAAAGGTGTACGTTAAGCCGTCGGCGGAGACGTCGGGCATGGCGGCGGCGAGCATCGGCTGGGNNTTCGAGCAGGCCTTCGTAGATGCGGCCGATGATGGAGGATGAGGCGACGTCACCGGCGCGGGCCGGGTCGAGGCCTTGAATCCGCGAGGTTCGGCCGTAGAGCACCTGCTCGCCTTTAAAGTGCAGGGTATCGAGATCGCTGCGTCCGCAAGCCGTCAGCAAGAGAAAAAATAAAACGGCGAAACTGTGGAGGAAACATTTCCTGCCGCTGTTCCGCCGTTCCATGAATCCTCACTTCCGATTTATTGTGCGGGAGCCGCCG
>DINM01000017.1:9397-9872 GCA_002423675.1 Verrucomicrobia bacterium UBA5540 | reverse complement strand
CGATGTCGATGAAGGAACGAGCGTCGAGCGCCGCGCCACCGATAAGACCGCCGTCGATATCGGGCTGCGAGAGAAGTTCTTTGGCATTGGCGGGCTTCATGCTTCCGCCATACTGAATGCGCAGGCCTTTCGCGGCTTTTTCGCCGACCATGTCGCGAATAATACCGCGAATGAAGGCGTGTACTTCCTGCGCCTGTTCGGTCGAGGCGGTTTTGCCGGTGCCGATCGCCCATACCGGTTCGTANNGGGCGCGCGCGCCGAACAGGGAATCGTTGCCGCCCGCACCGAAAGCCATGCCAAGGCCACCGTCTTTGGATTTCTGCAACAGGATCAGACCGATCAGCGCCAGACTGCATGCGGCTTCAAGGATGATGAGTAATGTACGAATGATGGCCATAATTTCTCCTAAGACGTTAGGTTTGAGACCTTAGGCTTTAGGAAGACCTCTGCCAACACAAATTCATGCGTCCAGAGT
>DINM01000017.1:0-9289 GCA_002423675.1 Verrucomicrobia bacterium UBA5540 | reverse complement strand
CTTCAACAACCTTTTCGGTGTCGCCCGCTTCGCGCTGTTCAAGCGTTTCGCCAACGCAAACAATGGGCCGAAGGCTGGTGGTCAGCGCCTTTTTGACTTTGCTGTTCACGATCGCATCGGTTTCGCCGTAATAGCTGCGGCGTTCGCTGTGGCCAAGAATGACGTATTTTACATACAGTTCGCGAAGCATAGTGTGGGAAATTTCACCGGTGTAGGCCCCGTTGTCCTGGTTGCTCANNGTTTTATTCATTTTCCAGTTGCCCGCAATTATCTTTTTTCTCATGAGAATCTCCTGCTTTCAGTTAAAATGAGTCGGGAATTTACCGAACCTGCCTCGGATAGGCAACGTTCAAAAGTAAATTCGGTGCGGGTTGTGTTGATTAATCCCGACGGGTTTCCATGACATTGCGAATACCGGCCAGCAGTTCATCGCTTTGGAACGGTTTCCGGACAAAATCGGTATGCGGCTGATGCCCAAACCGCTCCATCACCTGCTCCCGCGGATAGCCGCTCATAAAGAGCACAGGAACCGACGGGTTGATGTGCCGGATACGCTGAACGGCTTCGATCCCGTTGAGGCGCGGCATATTCAGATCCATCAAAAGCACCGTGATGTCTCCGGCATTTTCTGCGTAAAGATCCACGGTTTCGAATCCGTCGGCGGCCGTGATCACACGAAACCCGAAGCGTTGCAGCAGAGCAGAGGTGATGTCGCGAATGGCCTCTTCGTCGTCAGCCACCANNCCATTCGTCGGAATCCGGCCGGGCCGATTCAGCACCCGGTTCTTCCTCCTGCGATTCAATCGGGAAATAGATACGGAAAATAGTTCCCTGCCCCGGCGTACTCTGTACTTCAACCGCGCCATTATGCCGTTGCACAACATTCAGCAACGAGGCCAGACCCAGTCCGCGACCGGTGATTTTGGTGGTGAACAGCGGATCAAAGATTTTCTGCATGGTTTCTTCGTTCATGCCGGAACCGGTGTCGGAAACCTCAAGGCGTACATAGCGCCCGGCAGGTACCCCCCCGGGTGGAATGCTCTGTTCCAACTCGCCCGACTTGAGCTGCACCTCGTGAATACTGATGGCAATAACGCCCGGACAGTCGCCGATGGCTTCCGAGGCGTTTGTGATGAGATTCATGGCCACCTGTCGAATCTGAGAAATGTCGCCGCGAATAAACGGAACCTGTTCGGCCAGGCAGTACTCGATGCTCACTTTTTTGGAAATAGAAACATCCAGAAGCGATCCCATTTCTTTCACCACCGCGCAGAGATTGATACTGCCGAGAACCAGTGACGCTTTCCCGGTGTATACCAGCATCTGATTGGCCAGTTCGGCCGCGCGCAGAGATGTTTTTTTGATTTCATCAAGTACGCCGTTGTCCGAACCGCCGCAGTNNGTGCCAGCTCCGCGTTACCGAGCACCACTGTCATCAGATTATTGAAATCATGCGCAATGCCGCTGGCCAACAGTCCCAGCCCGGCCATTTTCTGACTGTCCTGAAATTTCTTTTCCAGAATTCGCATACTCTCTTCCAGCCGGGCAATCTGGGTGACATCGCGAATCGAGCCGCTCACATAAACTGCGCGACCGGAGGCATCATACGTTACATGCAAATGATCGCTGAAAAAACGGAACTGTCCATCACGATGGCAGAACCGGTAATCAACGACTCCCTGCCATTCGCTTTCCCCGGACTTCTGCCGAAGTTTTTTCATCAGAAGATCGATTTTTTCACGGTCATCCGGGTGGAGCTTCTGAAGCAGCCCTGTCGGCCCCATGGCTTCAATCTCATCAGACGTATATCCCGTCAGACTGAGACAGGCAGGACTTAGGTAATCGAACTGTTCGTTGCGCAAATTGAGGCCGAAAAGTATTTCGCGAGAGTGTTGCAGAATATTCCGAAGACGCGTGTGAAGCGCCTTGCAGTCGCAGGATGTCTGCCGGATCCGGTCATTCCGCCGCAGATGAAACACGGCCCAAAGCAACGCACCGCCCAGTACAAAAGTCCACAAGGCAATGTAATGCAGTGTGACATCATTATACATCAGCGTCACGGCAACCGGGAAATTCCTCCCCATGAAAAACAGACTAGTTGGCAGACTGGTCAGATACGCCTCCTGGTTTATGATCGAGCATCGGTTGAACGTGTTTTTCGTAACACGACGGGCAAATCGAATGGCTGAACTCCACATCGGAATGGCGGGTAATATAGGTGTCGACCTGCTCCCAGTAGTCATCATCGTTGCGAATTTTATTGCAGTACGAGCAGATCGGAAGCAGGCCCTGCAATTGTTTCACATCCTCCAGCGCGATTTCGAGCTGTTTCACTTTTTTTGCCAGCATCTGTTCGAGTCCCAGCACGCGCACGCCGACATCAATCCTCGAGCGAAGCTCACGGCCGATAAACGGTTTGGTGACATAATCATCCGCGCCGGAAGTGAGTCCTTCGATCAGATTATCCACCCCCTGCTGAGCAGAAAGAATAATCAGATAAAAATAGTCTTCCGGAAATTTCTCGCGCACGCGGCGGCAGAGAGCCGGCCCCTCCATCTGCGGCATCAGCCAGTCGATCAAACAGAGCCGCGGCGGGTTTTCACCGCAAAGCCGCTCCCATGCCGTTTGCCCATCGGCTACGGCCTCGACTTCAAAACCCCAGCTGCTCAGCGTCTTTTCGAGACGCATACGGGTTACTTTTTCGTCTTCCGCAATTAAAATTCGCATGAGAAGGTTCCGTTTTGCCCGCACTCTAGCGCAGAGCAGTTCAATTAGACCACCAGAAAATCAACCGCGTGCTCCCACCCCTGTTTCAGACGATANNACTCACGCCGGCGGTGCGTCAACACCTGGCGCCAGAGTGCCATCACAATATCCTGCGCCGCCCGGTCCGGAAAAATTTCGTTTCCTTTCAACCGGGCTTCCTCCACCTGAATCCGCGCCGCCAGCCGCTGTGCCTCCGGGCGGTTTTCAGGGATTCGATCCATCAGCGCGGAGGGATCTTCGAGCAGCAGCTCCAGCAGCAGGCGGCAGTCTGCATCGACCAAATGCTGCGGCGGAAGATGGTCAGCCACGACCGGAAACACTTCAACGGGATACAGGCACAGCATCTGGATCAGAGCCACCTCTTCGTCGGGATGCCGAACCGACGCAACGGGAGCCTCCGGTTCTACAGACGGAGCGGGACGTTCTTTTTTCCGCGCCAGATCACGCCGAAGCGCAACGGGCGAACAGCCGAGCCGCTCTGCCGCATGCTGAACCATCCGGTCGCGTTGCACTGCGCCGNNACCGAGCCGTGCGCATCAATCCGGCTTCGCTGCCCGGCACTTCCTCCTGCGCCATCACATCCATTAGAAAATCGAGCGCTGACACCGCCACGTCGACGCGTAAGCGCAGTGCATCGACTCCGTGATCGCGAATCAGCGAGTCGGGATCTTCCCCGGGCGGAAGCGACGCAACGCGCACACTGAGCTCTTCGGCAATGAAGGCGGCAGAGGACTTCAGTGCGGCCTTTTGCCCGGCGGCATCGGCGTCGAGCACCAAAATCACTTCATCGGCATAGCGCCGGATCATCCGGGCGTGATCAGAGGTCAGCGCGGTGCCTTGCGAGGCAACAACATTGGTCAACCCCGCTTCATGGCACCGGATGGCATCGATCTGCCCCTCACAGACGATCGCAACGCGGCTATCGGCCATGGCGCGGCGCGCCTTGTCGATGGCAAATAAAACGCGGCTTTTATGGAACAGCGGCGTTTCCGGGCTGTTGACATATTTCCCGCTCTTTTCGTCTTTAACGATCGCACGTCCGCTGAAACCGATCACCCGGCCCGCCTCATCGCGGATTGGAAACATCAGGCGGTTGCGGAAGCGATCGTAATATCCGCTGCGCTTATCGGATTTGATCATCAGCCCGGNNCTTCTGTTGAGCCCACTTTTCGAGCGCGTCGAAGCGGTCGGGCGCAAAGCCAATCTGAAATTCTTTGATGATTTCCGGGCTGAGCGCCCGCGACGCGAGATAGGCGCGACCCGCTTCGCCCGATTCATGTTCTGCGAGAATCCGCTGATAAAGTTGCGCGACGCCGTCGTGAATCTGGAACAGCTTGCGCTTATCCGCGCCGCTGCCTTCGCCGCCTTCCTCAAATTCCAAATCCATCCCGCAACGGTCGGCCAGCATCTGCAAAGCGGTCATGAAATCGACTTTTTCATACTCCTGAATAAAACGAATTACATCGCCGCCTGCGCCACATCCGAAGCAGTGATAGATCTGGCGATCAGGACTGACGGTAAACGACGGGCTTTTCTCTTTATGAAACGGGCAGAGCGCTTTGAACCGAGTTCCAGCGTTCTTCAGCGAGAGATAGGAGCCGATCACATCGGCAATGTCGTTGCGCGAACGGATTTCTTCAATGGTTTCTCTGGGAATCTGCTTCATCAGTCGGGCCGGTTTGGCTGAGTTATATCTTCGAACGGTTCACTCATTTTATCTTTCAAAACCGGCAGATCCCCGGCATGTGATTGCGCCCACGGCGTAAGCGCGCTGCAAACCCAGCTTCCAATCGATGATTTTGTGGACNNGAGCCCGACAAAAATCGCCAGCCCGAACAGCAGGCCGCGCAGCGCGCCGACCAGCCCCCCGACGATTTTATCCGACACCCCGCCGAGCTTGCTTTTAAACAGCTGCTTGAACAGTGCGCGAAGCACAGCAAAAAGCAGTATGGCGATCAAAAATATCACCACTGGAACGGCAATCCGTACAGCCGACTCGGAAAGAGCCTGCCAATAGTTCGACGCAAGCTCCGTGAGCTGCGGATAATAAAAACAGACCCCGGCCAGCAGGATGACCAGCGTTACCACATGGGCCAGTTCCCCCGATAGGCCGTTCTTGATCCCGCGAATCGCAAAAAGCAGGACAAATACCGTAAATAATATGTCAATTGTGTAAAGCTGCTCTGGAAACCACATGTTTATCACCTCGTGGCGGCTTTATAGCACAGCGTGTCCGGGAAGGCATAACTTTTTCCAAACATTTGGAAACCCAAGACGCTTTTTTCCAAGTTTGGATCGGAGCCATTGCAGGCGGGCGTATTCATCAACTGGCCGGCGCTATCGCGACGGCAATAGAACGAAGTGAAGTACCAAATGTTTTTTGTATCCCAAAAAAGAAGTGGTCGATGGTCGCGTCAAAATAAAAACTGCGGTTGTCGCTTCATTCAGTCATAGAGCCGTTTTTTACACAAAACAGTCATATAGAGGGCTGTTTTTCCGGAAGGTTTTCGAACTCATGCAGTTACAGAAAAAACACAATATGTTGTGGTTTCATTTGAANNTTTGGATAATTTTTTGTCCGAGCTTACAGAAAAAATCAAACAGAATAAGGCCGTTATCAACAGGTTATTAACAGGGGGAAAATTCTATGGCTGAAACAATTACAGCAAAAAAACCGCTTTTTGACGGGTTCCGCAAACGCTCCGGGCTGATCGTTCCTTTCAGTCCCAAAAAAATTGAAATGGCCATTCATCTTGCGGTTGAAGAAGTCGCTCGGAAACAGAATACGCCGCGCAACGAAGGTCTCGCCCCGAAAATCAGTGCTCAGGTGCTTGAACAGCTCAACAACCCCCAATCTGAGTTTTTCGTACACTCCGAGGCCGATAACAAACGTATTCCCCATATCGAAGATGTACAGGATCTGGTTGAAATTCTGCTGGCGGAAAGCGGCGAAACGCTCGTCGTCGCCGCCTATAAGCGTTACCGCAAACAGCGCGAACTGGCCCGTAACAGCATCCGTGTACGCGATGGAAGTCTTCAGAAAGATAAAGTGGACGTTACCGATGCAAGCCTGCTGCTGGTCGAGTCCAACTCCGCCGAAGTTACTCTCCCTTGGGATCGCAAGCGGATCGTCAAGCAAATCATCGATAAGACCGACCTCGCCGTCGACACTGCCATCAGCATCGCTAAAGCAGTTGAAAACCGCATCATCGCCGGAAAAATCAACACCGTTAACACCACGCTTATCCGTGAAATGGTCAACAACGAACTGGCCGAACGCGGATTCTCCGCCCAGCTGCGCGACCTCTCGCTCTACGGCGTTCCGCTCGACTACGTCGAAAAACTGATGTTCACCAAGTCCACTGAAAACAGCAACATCGTCAACAACAACCCGGAGGCAGTCAACCTCGGCATTGCCGAACTGGTTCTCAAACAGTGGGCGCTCGACACCATTTTCACTCCCGACATCAAGCGCGCACACAACACCGGTGCCGTGCATCTGCACGACCTCGGTTACCCGCACCGGGTTTACTNNCCATTGAGTATGTCAAAAAATACGGTCTAAAAGGACTGATCAACCTCAACACCGAATCCAGCCCGGCCAAGTCGGCCTCGGTTCTGACCGGACATCTAAATACATTTCTCGCCTCAATGCAGGCCAATTATGCCGGTGCGCTCGGCATCGCCTATATCAATATTCTGTACGCCCCCTACCTCGAAGGCATGAACCCGAGCGATCTCAAACAAATCGCTCAGGAGCTGATTTTCAATGGCTCGCAGAATGCGTTCAGCCGCGGCGGACAGACTCTATTCCTCGACTTCAACATTCACTCCGGTGTGCCGGGCTACATGAAGACGGTTCCCGCTATCGGCCCGGGCGGACGCTATATGATCCGCTTGAAATCCGGAATGAAAGTGTATCTCGACGAAGTGTTGCGCGAAGATCGCGATGTCAGCGGCTACAAGATGATGGATCTCTTCCTCACCGAAGCCGACGGCTCCAAACGTCTTGTTTTGCGCGAAATCAAAGGCAAAGACGGCTTGGAATACGACGCAACCATCGCCGCCGACCTTGAAGCACGCGGCGAAAAAATCGTCACTTACGGCGACTACACCAAAGAAAGCCAGGAATTCTGCCGCGCCCTGCTCGAAGTCTTCGGTGACGGCGACAGCAACGGCCGTATCTTCGAATTTCCAAAATGCGACTTCCACATCAGCGACGAAACCTTCACCGATCCGGAGCAATACCAAATCTATCAGGCCGCTTGCGACCTCGCTGCAAAGAACGGTTCAACCTACTTCATCTTTGACCGTGATGAAGTCACGCTCTCGGCCTGCTGCCGTCTGCGCACCACGATCAGCGATAACCGCATGTTACGCCACCCGGAAAACATGCGCTTCTGCGGTTTCCAGAACGTCACCATCAACATTCCGCAGGCGGCCTATCGCGCGGCGCACAAGGGCGGCGACATTCTGAAAAACTTCTACGACGAACTCGACAGCATGATGGAACTTTGCGCGCAGGCCCATCTGCAGAAAAAAGCAAAAATTGCTCAAATGATGAGCGGCAACGGCCATCCGCTCTGGCAGATCGGAAAAGAATCAAACGACGGGAAACCCTACGTCAACCTCGACACCTGCACCTACATTATCGGCCTGATTGGCGTCAACGACACCGTCAAGTTCCTGATCGGTCGGGAACTGCACGATAGCGAAGAAGCCCAGCAGTTCGGCCTGCGGATTGTGGCCCACATGTACACCCGTACCAAGAAGCTGAGCAAAAAGCACAACCTCAAGTTCACGCTGGAAGAATCGCCCGCNNGACAGACCTCATCTACTTCCATGACGAAGCCAAAGATGTTGTCAAAGGTGATTCCGATGACGTCTGCTACTACACCAACTCCGTGCATCTCACCGCCGATGCCCCCGTCGGTTTGGTCGGACGCATCGTTGAACAGGCCAAATATCACAGCCTCATCGAATCCGGCGCCATCACCCACGCCTTTGTCGGCGAAGAACAACCCTCGTCCGCATCCATCGAAAAGCTCATGACTGAAACGTTCTTCCGTACCCAGTCGGCACAGGTCTGCATCTCGCCCGAGTTCACCTTCTGCAACAACTGTCATCATCAGGTGCGCGGTCTGATTGAAACCTGCCCCTCCTGTCAGTCCACCGACGTCGTCGGCGAAACCCGCGTGGTCGGCTACTTCAGTAAAGTGCAAAACTGGAATAAATCCAAACGCTTTGGCGAGCTCAAGGCTCGCCAGAGAGGTCAGTATGCCATCGAAACTGCGGACACCTGCGTTGCAGAAAAAGCCGTCAAAAACTAACCCCTTCAGGAGATTACACCGTGTCAAAACCCTATAAAATAAAAGTGTTCGGTAAAGAAGGCTGTGCCAAATGCAAAATGCTCAACCAGCGTCTCGATAAACTGCTCGAAGAGAAAGAATGGTCCGACTTCGAAAAAGAATATTGCGACGTTGAAACGGTTGACGGCCTTGTCGCCTTCGCCTCCGCCGAATGCATCAACCCTCAGCGGATTCCGGCCATGCTCATCACGCGCCGGCAGGAAGAAACCGGACACTATGCTCCGGTTCAGACCCGTGATCCGAAGCCGCGCGACAAAGTCTGCGGAAAATCCAAGCTCTACCAGTACGTCGGCCTGCAAACCGATTACAGTGACGAAGGTAAAGGAATCATCTCCCCCAAGATGATCACCACGGTTCTCGAAGAGGTTCGTGTGTGATGCCCCCTGGAGCGACAGCTCCGCGTAACCAGGCGGCTCTGCCGCAAGGCGAGTCGCCTGTTTACGCATTTTTAGAAAAGCCATCCATGATCGACTACCCCGGCTTCCTCTGCGGGGTTTTTTTCACCAGCGGATGCAACTTTTCCTGCGGCTTCTGCCACAACGCCCCGCTCATGGGAAAAAAGCAGAAAGGCATCCCGTGGAGCCGCCTCGATGAAATCTGCCGCAAATTCAAAAACGAATGGGTCGATGCCGTTTGCATCACCGGCGGCGAACCGACACTCGCACCCGACCTCTTCCAGCTTATTGAGTTCTTCCGTAGTTACGGCTTCAAAATCAAACTCGACTCTAACGGCGCACTGCCGGATGTACTTAAAGATTGTCTGCCGCTTATTGATTACATAGCCATGGATATCAAAGCCGGACTCTCCGGCTATCCCGAACTCGTCGGCTTCACCCGCACCGAAAAAATCGCTGAGTCGGTTAAACTCATCATGAGCAGCAACATCGACCACGAATTCCGCCCCACGATCATTGAACCGTTTCATACCGACGAACAGGTACAGGAAATGTCAGAACTCATCCGGGGTGCCAAACGCTACTGTCTTCAGCCCTTTATCCCCAAGGACAACCTGCCCGACCCGCGCCTGCGCAAAACCCTCCGCACCACCCCCGCCCGCCTCCGCCGCATCGAACAGCTCATGAAGCCGTTTGTAGAAGAAGTCGTCGTCCGTGGAGCGTAGGGGAAAAAGAAGGCCGTAGGCTTTAGGCTCTAGA
>DINM01000073.1 GCA_002423675.1 Verrucomicrobia bacterium UBA5540 | reverse complement strand
GCCCACATCGATGCCGGCAAGACCACCACGACCGAGCGTATCCTCTACTACACCGGCAAGTCCCACAAACTCGGCGAAGTCCACGACGGCGCCGCGACCATGGACTGGATGGAGCAGGAACAGGAACGTGGAATCACCATTACCAGCGCGGCAACCACCTGTTTTTGGAAAGACCATCAGATCAATCTGATCGATACGCCCGGTCACGTTGATTTTACCGTTGAAGTTGAACGATCCCTGCGAGTGCTCGACGGCGCCGTAGGGGTTTTCTGCGGAGTAGGGGGCGTTCAGCCCCAGTCTGAAACCGTCTGGCGTCAAGCCAAAAAATATCACGTCCCCTGCTTGGCTTTTGTCAATAAAATGGATCGCAAGGGCGCTGATTTCTCCGCGGTCGTCAAACAGATGCGCGAAAAACTGGCCGCTCCGGCCATTCCTGTTCAACTTCCGATCGGTTCCGAAGAAAATTTCACGGGCGTTATTGATTTGATCTCCATGCGAGCGCTTTTCTTTAAGGAAGAAAACCTCGGCAGTGAAGTTAAGGAAGGTGCCATCCCGGAAGAGATGGCGGTTGACGCTGAAAAAGCCCGTGCGGCATTGATCGAGCGCATTTCAGAAGCCGATGAGCAACTGATTGAAGCCTATCTCGAAAATCCGGATGTTCCGGCGGATCTTCTGATCGCGGCTTTGCGTCGCACCACGATTGCCGGGCAGATCGTTCCTGTGCTGTGCGGATCCTCTCTCAAGAACAAAGGTATTCAGGCTCTGCTGGATGGCATTGTGAGTTTTCTGCCGTCTCCGCTTGAAGTGCCGGCTGTTCAAGGAATTCATCCGAAAACCGAAGAGGCTATTCATCGTGAAGCCAGTGATTTCGAACCGCTGAGCTCTTTGGCATTCAAGCTGGCGACCGACCCCTTTGTCGGCAAACTGGTGTTTGTGCGCGTCTATTCCGGAAAAATTGAAAAGCGCCAGAACGTATTCAATCCGCGCACGAAGAAGCGTGAGAAGATCGGTCGCCTGCTTCGTCTGCACGCCAACAGCCGCGAAGATATCGATGTGCTGTACACCGGCGAAATCGGAGCCATCGCCGGCCTGAAAAACTTTACCACTGGCGATACGCTTTGCTTTGAAAATAATCCAATTGTTCTGGAACGGATTGAATTTCCCGAACCGGTGATCGCGATGGCCATTGAGCCGAAAACACAGGCCGACCGCGATTCCTTGAAAGCTGCGCTTCTTTCCATGTCCGAAGATGATCCGACCTTCCGCGTGACGATTAACGAAGACACTGGACAGACGATTATTAACGGAATGGGTGAGCTTCATCTAGAGATCATCAAAGATCGCATTTTCCGTGAATTTAAAGTGCAAGCCAATGCCGGCAAACCGGTGGTTGCTTATCGCGAAAGCGTTCAGCAAACGTCTTCCGGGGAATTTACTTTCCAGCGCGAGTTTGCCGGACGTGGTCATTTCGGGCATGTTGTTGTGCAGGTTGCTCCGCGCGAGCGCAGCTCCGGCAACCACGTCGCTGTCAAAGTTTCCAAAGAGATCATTCCTGCGGAATTCCACGATGCCATCAAAGAGGGCATCAGCGATGCACTCTCGACCGGTGTACTTGGAAATTATCCGCTGGTTGATATGGATGTGGTGGTAACGGGCGGCAGTGCCCATCCGGTCGACTCGTCTGAAATGGCGTTCCGTACGGCGGCGGTCATGGCATTGCGTGCAGCGATCGGCGATGCCTCGCCGACGTTGCTCGAACCCATTATGAAACTTGAAATCATCGTTCCGGATGAACATCTGGGCGATGTAATGAACGATTTAAACGGTCGTCGCGGACGGATCCGCGAGATCGAGGCCCGCGATGCGGTGCAGATTGTACATGTGGATGTTCCGCTGGCAGAAATGTTCGGCTACGCCACAACACTGCGTTCGTTGACCAAGGGCCGGGCCAGTTACACGATGGAGCCGTACCGCTTTGAAGCAGTTCCGGATTCCATACAGGAGACCATCTTAAACCGGTAGCAGAGAGAAATTATGAATAATCAGCGCATACGCATACGTTTAAAATCTTTTGACCACCGGGTGCTGGACGCCTCGTCAAAAGAAATTGTCGAGACCGCCAAACGCACCGGTGCCCGTGTGGCCGGGCCGATCCCGATGCCGACCCGCATCGAACGGTTTACCGTCAATCGCAGCCCGTTCGTAAATAAGAAGTCGATGGAACAGTTTGAAATCAGGACGCACAAGCGTCTGCTCGACATTATTGACCCGACGATCAAAACAGTGGACGAGCTCAAAAAGCTCAATCTGCCGGCGGGCGTGGATATCACCATTAAAATCTGAGTAAAATCATGAAGAGTCTAATAGGAAAAAAACTGGGTATGACCCAGATCTTCGATAAGGATGGGCAGCTGGTTCCGGTCACAGTGATCGAAGCGGGGCCATGCAATGTAGTTCAGCGAAAAACGGTCGCGACGGACGGTTATGAAGCCGTTCAGCTCGGTTATGGCGCGCAAAAGCAGGAGCGAATTGTTAAGCCGCTGATCGGACACTTCAAAAAGGCCGGTCTCAATGCGATGCGCGAACTTCGTGAAGTTCGCGTGGACGCAGACGACGCCTCCAAAGCGGGCGATACACTGACCGTAGCGATCTTTGAGGGTGTTAACTTTCTCGACGTGCTGGGCGTTACTAAAGGTAAAGGCTTCCAGGGTGTCATGAAGCGGCATAACTTCGCTGGCGGTCGTGCAACCCACGGTTCGCACTTCCACCGGACGACCGGTTCGATCGGTATGAAGGAGCACCCCGCTCGCGTTTTCAAAGGCAAGAAGATGGCTGGTCAGATGGGTAGCACCGATGTGACTGTCCAGAGCTTGAAAGTGGTTCAGATCCGTGCGGATGAAAACCTGATTCTGGTCAAGGGCGCAGTGCCGGGTGCAAACGGTACAACATTAGTTGTGCGCGAAGCGCTCAAGCGAAAATAATTTGAGAGGACGATCATGAGTACGTTATCGCTTAAAAATTGCAAAGGGAAGACACTGGGGGAAGTAACCCTCAGCGAAAAATTCGCTGTCTCTGACAAGGGCGCTCAGGCGGTCCATCAGGCTGTCATTACCCATCAGGCCCATCAGCATCAGGGATCGGCCAACACGCAGCGCAAGGGTGAAGTGGCCGGTTCCGGCAAGAAGCCCTGGAAACAGAAGGGGCTTGGCAGGGCACGTGCCGGTTACCGTCAGTCGCCCGTATGGCGCGGCGGGGGGGTGGCCTTTGGCCCGCATCCGCGTAAAGTTCGCAAACAGGTTCCGCGNNGAAGCGGGTCAGGTTGTCGTGCTGGATACGATTCAGTTGGCGACTCCGCGCACGAAAGAAATGTGCTCGTTGTTACAGGCTTTGGAGATCAAAGGCAAAACGCTTCTGATTGTGGATACACCAGATGCAAACATCGCGCTGGCAGCTCGTAACCTGCAGGATGTCGAAATAGTCAGTGCTTCAAATGTGAACACCTATCAGATTGTTCGCTATCCGCAGATTGTGATCACTAAAGCGGGCGTGGAACAGCTCGAACAGCGCATGGCTTAGAGAGGAATTGGAATGAAAGACGTCTATCAGGTAATACAGAAAGTCATGCTGACGGAAAAGAGTACCCGCCTTTCCGAAGCAGAAAACAAATATATTTTCAGCGTCAGCCCTTCTGCGAACAAAGCGGAAATCAAACAGGCGGTGGAAGAGCTGTTTAAGGTGAAGGTGACCGCGGTCAACACCATGAAACGGCTGGGGAAAAATAAACGCGAACGCACCGCGAGTGCCGGTCGCACTGCCGGATGGAAGCGCGCTGTTGTGACGTTGGCCGAAGGAAGTAAAATTGATTTGGTGTAAGGAGTTGAGTCATGGCTTTAAAAAANNCGCTCGGCCCGTATTGCGTTGCTGAATTATGTGGACGGTGAAAAACGCTACATGATTGCACCGGTCGGTCTCAAAGTAGGCACCATGGTGCTGTCCGGCCCAGACGCTGAACCGGCAGTTGGCAATGCCCTTCCGCTCGGAAAAATTCCGCTCGGAATGACGGTTCACAATATTGAACTCAAGCCAGGACTTGGGGGTCAGATCGCCCGTTCAGCAGGCACCAGCGCGCAGTTGATGTCCCGCGAAGGTGACTTTGCCAACCTGAAGATGCCGTCCGGCGAACTTCGTCGTGNNATCCGATGGGTGGTGGTGAAGGCCGTACGTCAGGAGGCGGTCATCCGCAGTCGCCGTGGGGCACGCTCGCCAAAGGCAAGCGCACCCGTAAACACAAACTGGCTTCGAATAAGTACATCATTGCACGGAGAAAGAAGTAAGTTATGGCTCGTTCACTTAAAAAAGGTCCTTACGTTGACGTCAAGTTGCTCAAAAAAGTCGGGCAGATGGATGTCTCAGGCAGAAAAAAACCGATCAAGACCTGGGCTCGCGCCTCGATGATCGTGCCGGAATTTGTCGGCCACAACTTTTCCGTGCATAACGGTAAGGTCTTTGTTTCGGTCTTTGTCACAGAAAACATGGTCGGCCATCGTCTCGGCGAGTTCGCTCCGACCCGTGCTTTCCGGTCGCATGGTATTGCAACCGACAAGACCGTTTCGAAATAAGCATTTTTTGAATAGAAGTTCTGGATTTGAAAATGGAATGACGTATAGTTGCCGCCTTTGCGTTCAGGTAGCGGTAGCAAAATGAGAGAAAAAAATGGAAGTTTCAGCAACAACGAAATACGTGAGGATGTCACCGATCAAAGCGCGTTATATGGCGTCTGAGATCCGGGGGCTTTCTGTTGCAGAAGCCCTTCGTGTAACAAACTTTAACGCAATGAAAGCGGCGGCAGAGATCGGTAAAACGCTCAAGTCAGCCGTCGCCAATGCTGAGAGTAATGAAGGCGTCTCTGCGGATCAGCTTTTTGTAAAAGAAGCCTATGTGGATGGTGGCCCGTCGCTCAAACGGTCCCGCCCGCGGGCCCGCGGGTCAGCGTCGCCCATTCGCAAGCGCACGGCGCATATCACCGTGATTGTATCGAATCGTAAATAAGGAAAGGGAATCGTTTTGGGACAGAAAGTAAATCCTATCGGACTCCGGATTGCGGTTAATAAGAACTGGCGCTCGCGCTGGTTCGCCGGCAAAAAAGAGTTTGCTGATCTGCTTCAAGAGGATATCGCTATCCGCGAAGCCGTACATAAACGCCTGAAAGATGCGTCGATTTCGAACGTCTTTATTGAGCGTTATGCCAACCGTGTCCGTGTGACCATTCGCACAGCCCGTCCGGGCTTGGTGATCGGCCGCAAGGGCGAGGACATCGAAAGGTTGCGTGAGCAACTGAGTACGATGACCAAAAAAGAAGTTTACATTGAAATTGATGAAGTCAAAACCCCCGACATTGATGCCAAATTAGTGGCCGAAAGCATTGCCCTGCAGTTGGAACGACGTGTTTCCTATCGCCGAGCGATGAAACGTGCGATTCAGATGGCGATGGATACTGGTGCAGACGGCATTAAAGTGCTGGCTGGTGGGCGTTTGGGCGGTGCCGAGATTTCCCGTACGGAAAGCTATAAAGAAGGCAAAGTTCCGCTTCATACGCTACGGGCCGACATCGACTATGGAACGGCTACTGCCCGGACCGTCGCCGGAGCCATCGGTATCAAGGTGTGGATTTGTAAGAAGGATGAGAAGGCGCAAGCTTAGGAGTATTGACCAATGCCTTTAATGCCCAAACGAGTTAAATANNAAGTCCAAAAGGGCTCCCGCGGTGGTATGGCCAAAGCCGGCACAACGCTGGCCTTTGGTGAATACGGACTGCAAGCGCTGGAGCGCGCATGGATCACAAACATTCAGATTGAGGCTTGTCGCGTAGCGATCAACCGCAATTTGAAACGCAAAGGAAAACTTTGGCTTCGCATTTACCCGGAAAAGCCGTTTACGAAAAAACCGCTTGAAGTCCGAATGGGTAAAGGGAAAGGCGGGGTCGAAGGATGGGTCGCGGTGGTTCGTCCCGGACGGATGCTCTTTGAGCTCGACGGGTTCACTGAACAGCAGGCGCGCATCGCCATGCGGCTGGCGGCGACCAAGTTGCCCATCCGTGTACGCTTTGTCACCCGCCATGCCGGAAAATAATTGAGAGTATCGGAATGAAAAAAGTAAAACAACTTACGGATCTGACAACTGTCGAGCTGCAGCAGCAGCTCGAGGATGCAAAGAAGGAGCTGTTCACAATGCGCCTTCAGCAGGTTTCCGGTCAGCTGGAAAATCCGCTCCGTATCCGCGCCGTTCGGCGTTCGGTTGCGCGCATCAAAACGGTTATGAATCAGGCTGCAAAGGCCGAGGGGTAAAAGATGGAGTCAAGAGGTAATCGGAAAGTGCGCGAAGGTCGCGTCTGCAGTGCCGTGGGAAATAAAACCATCGCGGTGCTCGTTGAGCGTCGGGTTCGGCATCCATTGCTGGGCAAGGAGCTGCGTGTGACGAAGAAGATCCATGCGCATGATGAAAATAACGAAGCCAAAATCGGGAATGTGGTCCGTGTCATGGAAACCCGCCCGATCAGCCGGATTAAACGCTGGCGGCTCATAGAAGTTTTGTCCAAATAAGGCAGGTAAGTAAATGATTTCAGTACAAACCAGACTGGATGTCGCGGATAACACCGGCGCGCGCAGCGTGATGTGTATCCGGGTGTTAAAAACAAAACGCAGCTACGCCAAAGTTGGCGAAGTAATCAAGGTGGCTGTAAAAGAAGCTCAACCCGGCGGTGTCGTCAAAAAAGGCGATGTTTGCGAAGCGGTTGTGGTTCGCACTAAGTCTCCGATCCGTCGTCGCGACGGTTCCGTCCTTCGTTTTGACCATAATGCGGCCGTCATCATTGACGCCCAGAAAAACCCGCGTGGAACACGTATTTTCGGCCCGGTGGCCCGCGAACTGCGCGATGGCAACTTCATGAAAGTTGTCTCTCTTGCGCCGGAAGTGCTTTAAGGAGAGGATAATTTTATGGCAGCACGTATTAAAAAAGGCGATTTAGTCAAAGCCATCAGTGGCGATGACAGAGGGAAAACCGGGAAGGTTCTGCAGGTGCTTTCGGGCGCCGAACGGGCCTTGGTTGAGGGGTTGAATATTGTGAAGAAGCATATGCGCAAAACGCAGGACAATCCGCAGGGCGGCGTGTTCAATAAGGAAGCTTCGATTCACATCTCGAACCTGAAAAAAGAAGAGTAACTTAATCCATTTATCCAGAGGGGTGGGTATCCATGATACCGGCAATGAAGAAAAAATATAGCGAACTGGTGGTGCCGGAACTTCAGAAGAAGTTCAACTACGGCAACCGCATGCAAATTCCGTCGCTTTCCAAAATCACCATTAACGTATCTGTCGGCATGCAGCACGATCGCGATGCGTTGCAGGCGGTATTGGACGATCTTGGAAAAATTACCGGCCAACGCCCGGTGACAATCAAGGCGCGTAAAAGCGTTTCGAACTTCAAGCTGCGCGAAGGTGTTTCGCTGGCCGGAAAAGTCACATTACGTGGTGCGCGCATGTACGAATTCATGGATCGGCTCATCAACATCGGCCTTCCGCGCATTCGTGACTTTCGCGGAATCCCGTCCAAATCGTTCGACGGCCGCGGGAACTATTCCCTTGGAATAACCGAACAGACCATTTTCCCGGAAATCAATCCGGATCATGTCCGTAAAGTGCACGGGATGGATGTGACATTTGTCACAACGGCTAACACCAATGCGGAAGCCTACGAGCTGCTAAGCCTGATGGGAATGCCGTTTGAAAAATCCAAAAACAAAGGTGAAGAGCAATGATATTGTGCGATCCAATTTCTGATATGCTGACTCGTATCCGCAATGCCAACATGGCGAAACACACCAAGGTGCAGATGCCCCACTCGAAAATGAAGAGTGACCTGGCCCGCATCTTGAAAGAAGAAGGATTCATCGAGGACTACACCACAGAAAAAGTGGAAGGCAAACCCACGTTGGTTCTTTACTTGAAATACCGGGCGGATGATCAGAAACCGGTTATTGAAGGCCTTCGCCGTGTCAGCCGTCCGAGCTGCCACCACTATGTCGGGGCCGATGATGTTCCGCGCGTACTCGGGGGAATTGGCACCGCGATTTTGAGCACCTCTTCGGGAATGCTCAGCGACAGTCAGGCTCGCAAAGCCCACGTGGGCGGCGAAGTCCTGTGTTATATATGGTAATTTCAAATTGAGGTTGTAACGATGTCTAGAATAGGAAAATTGCCTCTGACGGTTCCGGCGGGTGTGGAAGTCACACTCAGCGGGGATGTCGCGACGGTTAAAGGCCCCAAAGGGCAGAGCACGCTGCGGATTCCTCCGCAGATCACTGTAACCATTGACGGCACGCAAGTCGTGGTCGATCGCAAAGACGAAGTCAAACAGTCCCGTGCGCTGCACGGTACCATTCGTAACACGCTTAAAAACATGGTCGAGGGTGTGCAGAACGGTTACGTCAAAGATCTCGAAATCCAGGGTGTCGGTTACAAAGCCGTGCTGCAGGGCCAGACTCTGGTTCTCTCACTCGGCTTCTCGCATGAAATCAAATACCCGATTCCCGAAGGCATCAAAGTCGAAGTCGCCGGGACAACGGATGTAAAAGTATCGGGGCACGAAAAAGCTCTGGTCGGTCAGGTCGCCGCGCGAATTCGCGCGTTTTCTCCCGCCGAGCCCTATAAGGGTAAAGGCGTGCGCTACAAAGGCGAACAGGTCCGGCGTAAAGAAGGTAAGGCAGTGGCGTAATCATGAAGGTCAAAAACAAATCAGATTATCGGAAGCGCAGACATCTCCGTTTGCGGAACAAGGTTCAGGGAACGGCCGAGCGTCCGCGCATGGCAGTCTATGTTTCCAACCGTTATATTTACGTGCAGGTCATCGACGACGACGCGCAGAAAACGCTGTGTTCGGCATCATCGCTGGGCGACAAGTGCACTGTCGACACCGCCAAAGCGCTCGGCGCCAAAGCGGCCGAAGCGGCCAAAGCACAGGGCGTGTCCAAGGTTGTTTTCGACCGCGGCGGCTTTGCCTTCGGTTCGCGTCTGCGTGCGCTGGCCGACAGTGCCCGCGAAGCCGGCCTGCAGTTTTAGTTTTATGTAAAGGAGTGGCTTCAAGTGACTGAAAAAAAATCAGCAGATAGAAAAGTGAAATCCGATTTCAAAGGGAAGTCCGATTTTAAAACCAAATCCGAATTCGAAGAACGCGTTGTTCACATTAATCGCAACTCAAAAGTGGTCAAAGGCGGACGCCGTTTCAGTTTCGGAGCGCTGGTTGTTGTCGGCGACGGAGCCGGAAAAGTCGGTTACGGCCTCGGCAAAGCCAACGAAGTGGCCGACGCAATCCGCAAAGGCGGCGAAAGCGCCCGGCGCGCAATGAAGCCGGTTGTCATGAAAGGTACCACCATTCCGCATGAAGCACGCGGGGAATTCGGCGGCGCGCAGGTTCTCCTGCGTCCGGCGTCCGAAGGTACCGGTGTGATTGCCGGTGGCTCCTGCCGCGCGGTGCTTGAACTGGCCGGTGTGCGCGATGTTCTCGCCAAATCACTCGGCAGTAGCAATCGGTTGAACGTAACCAAAGCCACGATGGAAGCCCTTGCAAGCCTGCGTTCGCGCGAGTCAGTGCTTGAGGCCCGCGGAAAATAAATTAAGAGGTCTTTAAAATGGAACTGCATTCATTACAGCCAACAAAAGGTTCGACTCACCGGAAAATGCGCGTAGGTCGCGGCCGGGCTTCTGGAAAAGGTAAAACCTCCGGACGCGGACACAAGGGGGCTTATGCCCGCTCCGGTCATAAGCACAAACCCCTCTTCGAAGGGGGCCAAATGCCCATGGCCCGACGGATTCCCAAACGCGGATTCAACAACGTCAACCGTCAGGTCTTTGCCCCGGTCAACGTCGCTGCGCTTAACGCCTTTGAGGCCGGAACGGAAGTCACCATCGACCTGCTTCGTCAGACCGGAATGGTCAAAGGAAGCTGGGATGGGGTCAAAGTGCTCGGCAACGGCGCGATCGAGAAAAAAATCTCGGTCAAAGCCAATGCCTTCAGTGCGGCGGCCAAAGAAAAGATCGAAGCTGCCGGTGGCAGTTGTGAGACAGTCTAACCCAATCATTTTAACGGGGTAAACGATGCTTTCCGCCTTCGTCAACAGTTTTAAGATTCAGGAACTGCGCCAGCGGATACTCTTTACCTTGGGCGTTGTTTTCCTTTGTCGTCTGCTCTCCGATATTCCGATTGCAGGGGTGGACTTCGGCATGATCACCAACTATATCAAGTCATCCGCCGGGCAAGGCGGCGGATTTCTGGATATGTTCAACCTGTTCAGCGGCGGTGCGGTCAAAAATTGTGCCGTCGGTGCACTGGGAATCATGCCTTACATCAGTGCATCGATTATCATCCAGCTGATGACGGCGGTTGTCCCCTTTCTTGAAAAGCTGGCCCGCGAGGGCGAATCCGGCCGCGCGAAAATCACGCAGTACACCCGCTACCTCACCGTAGTGCTGTGTGCTGGTCAGGGATTCCTCATCGCCCGTGCGCTCGAAAGTGGACAGCTCTACTTCCCCGCCGATGTCGTTCGTATTCCTGGATTCGGCTTCGAACTGCTTACCGCCATGACGTTGGTCACCGGCACGCTTCTCATGATGTGGCTTGGTGAGCAGATCACCGAACGCGGCATCGGGAACGGCATCTCCATGATCATCACTGTTAATATTGTTAGCCGCATGCCGGCCGCTGTTGGCGCAATGATCAGTATGTTCAAGCCGGTTGACGGCGTCGTGCGCCATTCGCCCTTTATGGCCGCAGCCATGCTCATCATGGCGCTGGCCGTCATCGCGTTAGTCGTCGCCGTCACACAAGCTCAGCAGAAAATTCCCGTGCAGTATGCCAAACGGGTTATCGGCCAGAAAGTTTACGGCGGACAGCACACCTTCATGCCGTTGCGTGTCAACTACGCCGGTGTCATGCCGATCATCTTCGCTCAGGCCATTCTCATGTTCCCGTCCAAACTTTTCAACATGCTTCCCTGGGTAGGGGCCAAGCATATCGGGGCTTTGCTCCGCTACGGCACTCCGCTCTATATGACCTGCTTTGGCCTCATGATTCTTTTCTTTTCCTACTTCTGGGTCGCCACACAATTTAATCCGGTTCAGATCGCCGATGACCTCNNCATCCCCGGTATTCGTCCCGGGAAATACACGGCTGAATTTCTTGATCGCACGATGACCCGGATTACGCTCGCCGGGGCGGTCTTCCTCACTCTCATTGCAATTCTGCCGTCACTTTTGAGCAAACAGTTCAGCATCCCGTACATGGTTGCCTCCTTCTTCGGCGGAACCAGCCTCCTCATCATCGTTGGGGTTATGCTCGACACCATGCGCCAGATTGAATCTCACTTGCTCATGCGCCACTACGACGGTTTCTTGAAAAAAGGAAAACTCAAGTCCGGGAGACGCTAAGTGATGCAGGCGATCATTCTACTGGGCGGCCCGGGTGCTGGAAAAGGCACACTCGCTGAAGGTCTTAAGAATCAGACGAGCTATCTTCACGTCTCCACTGGAGACATGCTCCGTTCCGCCGTTCAGGCTAAAACCCTCGTCGGGGTGAAAGCCAAATCCTTCATGGACAGCGGACAGCTTGTCCCCGACGACGTCATCCTGCAGATCATCCAAGAACGCCTGCTCGAATCAAATCGCAAGGGAAGTTTCATGTTCGACGGCTTCCCGCGAACCATCGAACAGGCCGAAGGTNNCGGATCTTTCAAAACAAATCCGGAGTTATCCGGCACGTCTTCAATCTGGTTGTTCCCCGCGAAACCCTTCTTCCGCGTCTCACGGGTCGTCGCGTCTGTAAAACCTGCGGTGCCGTCTACCACCTGACCGGCAAGCCTCCGAAACAGCCGGGTATTTGCGATCTGGACGGGGGGGAACTCTATCAGCGCGCCGACGATAGCGAAGCCACCATTCTCAACCGCCTTGAAGTCTACGAAAAACAAACGGCTCCGCTCATTGACTACTATCAGAAACAGAAGCTTCTCCGGAACATCAATGCCAACGGCAGTGTTTTCGAAACTCAGCAGCTCGTTCTGAATATACTCAACGCGTAAGGTTTTCCATGATCGTGATCAAAACTCCCTCTGAACTCGACGCTATGCGTCGAGTCAACCGCATGACCGCCCGCGTCCGCGACGAAATCGCCGCCATGGTACGTCCCGGCATTACTACGCTCGATCTTGGCAATGCCGCCGGCGAACTTATCCGCAAACATGGCGGAACCAGCGCCTTCTACGGCTACCACGGATTCCCCGGCCAGATCTGCGTCTCCGTCAACGACGAAGTCGTCCACGGCATCCCCGGATCGCGCGTCATCCGCGAAGGCGACATTGTTAGCATCGACACTGGCATCAGCCTCGGCGGATTTATTGGCGACACCGCCATCACCGTCGCAGCCGGCGAAATCAGCGTAGAGAAAAAGAAACTCCTCGAAGTCACCCAGACCGCTCTGACGGCCGGAATTTCGCAGGCCGTTGCCGGCAACCGGCTCGGCGACATCTCGCACGCCATTCAGGAAGTCGTCGAAGCCGCCGGCTTTTCCATTGTCCGCGAATTTGTTGGCCATGGCATCGGTCGCGACCTGCACGAAGATCCACAGATTCCAAACTTTGGGAAACCCGGACGCGGACCGAAACTCAAAGCCGGTATGACGCTCGCCATTGAGCCGATGGTCAACATCGGCGATCGGAAAGTCAAAGTTCTCGATGACGACTGGACCGTAATCACCTGCGACGGCAGTGCCTCTGCGCACTTTGAACACACCGTCGCCGTCGGCATCAGCAAGCCCGAAATCCTCACGCTTGCTTAAACCGCTCTGGACTGTGGTGCTCGTCACCGCTTTTCCAATGGTTGGAAACCTTCGCAAGGATTCCCGTCCATTTGCGATTTAATCTTCCAATGTTTGGAATTTTAAAACATCGGCTTGGCGTGCTAGTTTCCTTTCCTCTTCTGAAAAACGCGAACCATGAATATTGATCAGGTATACAAACAGGTGGTTGAAAAAATTCTCCGGGAGGGGAAAAAGAAAACCAACCGGACGGCTACGGATACCCTTTCCGTCAGCGGTTGTATGATTGATTACGATATGGCCAACGGCTTCCCGCTTCTTACGACCAAAAAGATGGCGTGGAAGACCATCCGGGTTGAGTTAGAGGGATTCATTAAAGGCGTGACGGATAAAGCGTGGTTTCAGGAGCGCGGCTGCAAGATCTGGAATGAATGGTGCACGCCGACCAAGGTGCCGTACGGTCATGACGAGGCAACCCTCAAAGCCATGGCTGAAGAAAAAGACCTCGGCCCTATCTACGGTTTCCAGTGGCGCAATTTTAACGGCCGGTATGAATTCGGCGAAAAAAACTTTACCGGCGGCGTCGATCAGTTGGCGAATGCAATTGAGACCTTGAAGACTAATCCGGACAGCCGCCGTATTCTGGTGAATGCCTGGAATCCGCAGCAGCTCGACCGGATGGCGCTGGTTCCGTGTCACTATTCCTATCAGCTGCTCTGCAACGATGGCGTGCTGGATTTGCTCTGGAATCAGCGGTCGTGCGATATCTTTCTCGGGATCCCCTTTAACATTGCCTCATACGCCCTGCTGCTGGAGCTGATTGCCAAAGAGTGCGGCATTAAGACCGGCAGGCTGATCGGCTTCCTCGGCGATGCTCATATTTATGTAAATCATCTGGTGCAGCTGGATGAGCAGATGAAGCGTGAGCCTTATGCTCCGCCAAAACTGAACCTGGACGGCTATGACTCGATTTTCGAGTGGGAGTGGCAGCATGCCGAGCTTGAGGGCTATGAATGCCATCCCGTTATTAAAGGCGAGGTGGCGGTTTAATGATTGCGATTGTTGCCCGGTCTGAAAACGGAGTCATCGGGTTGGACGGCGGCCTGCCGTGGCGCTGCAAGGGTGACCTGCAGTTTTTCAAGAGCACGACGATGGGGCGGAAGATCGTTGTCGGCCGAACTACCTTTGAGGGGCTTCCGCCGCTGAAGGGGCGCGAGCTTTTTGTTTTGACCCGAAATCCAGATGCACATTTTGAAGGAGCAATTGCTGTTTCTGATCCCGCTGACGTTCCGGCTGATGCGATTGTCTGCGGCGGTGCGGCGATTTACAACCTGATGATTCCCCGGTGCGACCAGCTGCTGGTGACCACGATCAAAAAAGAGGTCGAGGGTGACACCTTTTTCAACAGCCACTGGCTGGAAGGGTTCGAGCCGCAGCAAACCATCGAAGAGACCGATGAGTATTTGATTGTTGCCTACAAAAGACCGGTTTGACCGGGCTAGAGCACTTCCGTTTCAAACGATCTGATGCTCTTGGAGGGCTCTGCCGTAATTATCTTGATCACAAGATTTGACATATTCAGTCAAAAACGCATCATATGCGCATCATAAAAACAAAAGGTTGTTCATTTGTTGGTGATGCACCATGAGTACGTTTGAAGGAACTGGAATAAAAAATTTGAAACTGCGCGGTGGAATCTACTACTGGCGGCAGAAGATCGATGGTGTTCAGTATTCTGAGTCGCTCCAGACCTCCGATTGCGACGAAGCCCTGAAGCGAATGGATGAAAAGGTAAAAGCCGTGAAGAGCGGAGAAGTTTTAAAGGAGAAACCCATGACGAAGATCAAAGACATCAGTGCGGAGTCCATTAATTTCTGGCCGCAGCTGAAGGTGCTCGACTGTACCATTCGTGACGGCGGGCTGATGAATAATCATCAGTTCAGTGACGAATTTGTTCATCAGGTTCATCGCCTGCTGGCGGCATCCGGAGTGGACTACATGGAAATCGGCTATAAGGCCGATAAAAAACTTTTCAGTCCCGACGAGTACGGTCCGTGGAAATCCTGTACCGAAGATCAGCTCAATCGTTTTTTCGGCGAGAAGGATAAGGGGATTAAGGTCAGTGTGATGGCGGATATCGGCCGCACCGATGAAGATGACATTGTTCCGGCGGATCAGAGCGCAATCGATTTGATTCGGGTTGCCTGCTATATCCACCAGATTCCGGCGGCGCTTGAAATGGTCAAGATGGCAAAGGATAAGGGTTATGAAACCTCCGTCAACCTGATGGCCATTTCCACCGTTCCCGAATTTGAGTTGAACAAAGGGCTCGAGCTCATCGGAAAATGCCGGGATGCCGACATGCTCTACCTTGTTGACAGCTTCGGCTCGCTCTATTACGAGCAGATCGAAGATCTCATGCGCCGCTACCTCGGCGCCATGGAGCACGGTCAGCAGATTGGTATTCACGCGCACAACAATCAGCAGATGGCCTACGTCAACACCATCTGTTCCGCCATCAACGGAGCGACGATGCTCGATGCCACCATCGATGGCCTCGGTCGCGGTGCAGGAAACTGTCCGACCGAACTGTTGCTCGGATTTCTGCGTAACCCGAAATTCAAGCAGCGTCCCATCATCGAAGCGGTTGAAAAGCTCATGGTTCCGTTACGTGAAACCATCGACTGGGGCTACAGCATTCCGTACATGATCAGCGGCCAGCT
>DINM01000150.1:7755-30445 GCA_002423675.1 Verrucomicrobia bacterium UBA5540 | reverse complement strand
ACGATTTGCGGCTGGGTGAAACGACGGATCGGTACAGGAACGATTGTAGATTTACGCCATCTGAACGACTCCACCGGTCTGGTGTTGACAATGCGGGCAGATGGCCGGCTCGATGTGAGTTTTGCGGGTCAGAGCACCGTTGTGGGACTGTCTAAATATATCATTCTCATGAATGATGAGTGGTGCTTTTTCGGGCTTGTTCTGGATAAAAATGCCGATCAGGTGAAGTGGTATCGCAACGAAACAACCGAAGACGACTGGGTTGGCAATGGCAGTCTAGTTATCGTAAATTCCGATTTCACAATCACCAATTCATTTAGCAGCGGTTATCCGATTTCTGTCGGTGCAGCGGTATCAGGAAGTGGTTTATCGCCGTTGAATGGCAGTATTGGGAAGCTGTGGATTTATAATGCGGCATTGACTGAATATAACATGCAGGGTCTGTTTAACGAGTATGCCGCGCAGTACGGGTATAGTCTTGAAAGTACTGGAAGTTGCGGAACGGCCTACTTCGAGTTTGATCCGTATTTGTGTCAGAAAGAATGGAGCTATGATGCGCCGGGTGATGGCATGACTGTCACGTCTACGCTTACGAGGCTGGCGGACAGTGTGGACCGCCTCTCGACGAATACTTTGCGATTCAACGGCAACGGCAGCGCGGGCTTGGATATTAGCCCAGTTGACTTCGATACGGAAAATCTGGAGATCACCGTTGATGTAAAAGTCGGTGATGTTGTCGACCCAGTCAACTATGTGATCAGCAGTGATTATCTGGTGTTTCTCACGGTAGGAGATGGTCGGATTCGTGTCGGCTATTATCCGCATGCAACAACTGGCGAACCCCGGCTCGGGTTAAGTATCGACTACGGTACATGGATCGACTGCGGGCCGTTTACGGCAGGCAACTGGAATCCAGTGAAGGTGGCTGTGTCAGACAGTGATGTAAATGTCTATTATCATGATTCTCTGCGGCATACAGAAAGCATATCGGGAACAGTCAATCCCCGATGCTATATTGGTGACGGCTATCCAACGAATGCCATCTACTATCGGGAAGGTTTTNNACCAGTGTCCAAGGGTCATATGGGCAATGAGCCGCAGAGGCAGATGGAGCCTCAGGTTGCAAAAGGCAGAACGGTGTATCCGGCCCGCCATTTTTCTTTTCCCGGGAGACGAATGATTCCCGGGCGATGCATCAATTGTCCGTCGTGATCTTTTGTTTCATCGACGCTGTACCACGGCTCAATACAGACATACGGTGCGTTGGGCTTCGCCCAGAATCCGATGTGCGGCGCCTCGCCGGTTTGCAGCGTGATGGAAGTGCCGTTCTGTGCCTCTAGCGTGACCGCATCTGAGACGATATTCAGAAAGATCAGGGCGTCATCGTTAAACAGATCCTTATGCAGAGGAATAACTGCTTCGTTACACAGATATTGATCCTGGATTTTTTCGAGCAGATTATTACGGATTCCGTACAGATTAAGGGTCTCGTCCTTCGAAAACCGGAGCCGGTAATTTTCAAGAGCGGATTGCAGTGCGAATGCCGGGTGGGAACCCAGGGTAAACCATAACGGAACATTAGACGGATTGATGACAGTATACTCGACTGACAGGCCGGTTGCCATCAGGCAGAATTGAACCAGCAGTTCAAATGCAAACGGATAGACCCGTCGGGTTTTTGACGAATCCTTTAATGCAAAGACAACGCGATCCGATTCGTGTTCTGTGCAGGTGAACTCACTGGTCCAGGCGAACCCGTGCAACGGCATTTCGTATATTTTTCCGTTAAAACAGTAAACCCCGTTTTTCATTCGTCCTACGACGGGGAAGAGAATCGGAGCCGAACGATCCCAGATCGTCGGNNCTCGTCGGTTTTTTTGTTTTTGAAGGATTGGAGTTCTGCGCCAAATGAATCAATAATGGCAGAAAACCGATCATTCCCAATTTCAACCTTCACAGAGTACCTCCAAGCATTATCCTATACCCTGCTGAATTTTCCGGGGATCCGGTCCCATCCGGAATTAACCCGGGCCAGAACCTGACTCCGGTGCGGAATGGCACTGACCGCATCCAGAGATTCCGTACTGATCGAGCCGGTCGCGACGGACATAACAATTGCCTCTTCAGCTGAAGCACCGTTCATATACGCTGAAAGAAATCCGGCAATTGCACAATCTCCGGCCCCAGTGGTTCCGGCCAGATTCGGATTAAAACACGACTCAAACCGGCTGACATTGTTCCATGAAGAATTTTTTCCCGGAACCGTCGACGCGGTTCGTAAGTAGAGGCCGTGTTCGCCCAGTTTGATTACGACCACTGGCACGCCTAAATCAATTAGATTTTGCGCCGTGTTTTCCACCAGATCCGCATCGACACCGTCAATAATCTTTGCGCCGAACTTTGCAACCAGCTGATTATATTTTTCACGATCCACCATATAAAGAATTTCATCAAGGCTGGGCAGAAAGATGTCGGTTGAAGGTAGCACATTNNTTTTTCAGCTCTGCTCCGTCGCGCTGATAAACACTGCGCATGAGCGGTGGATAACCAAAGTGGAACAATACACTGCCCTCAATCTTCGACTCATCAATATCATCTGCGCAGAAGGTGTGGTTGGCACCAGAAGAGTGCAGAAAGATCCGGTCGATTCCCGGCGGATTGATGACCAGCGAATACGAGGTGCTTGAATCCGGATCCACAATCAATCCCGCCGCCAGTCCCGACTCAGCCTGATCCAGAATACGCTTAACCGTCTGGCCGAACTCATCGTCTCCGATTTTGGCGATCAAAGAAACCTTTTCCCCTAGCCGGTGAAGTGCCTGTCCTGTGTTGGAAACCGCCCCGCCGGTCGCGACAACCGCCTCGCCGACCTCTGTCAACGAACCGGGAGTTAATAAGGCCCCTAAGTCACACCCATCCGCCGGGAATTTCGGTATAATATCCAGACAGATATGCCCGACTACTGCTACTTTTGCCATAGATCTGATCTCCATCGTAAGTTTCTATGCCACGATGAACCCTTAAACATAATTGGCCAACCGTTTGACGCGAATATTTTTTCTCAAATTGCGTATCAATTACGAATGCTGTACTTCTTCCGATAAGCGAGAGGGCTTGTTCCCACTACATGCCGAAAGGCGCGAGAGAAATATTTGATTTCATCATAGTTCAATGCTTCGGCAACCTGCGCAATGGAAAGGTTGGTTTCGATCAGCAAAAGACAGGCCTGATTCATCCGTAAGCGCAGCACCTCTTCATATACTGACCGGTTCATGATTTTTCGGAAACGAATTTCCAGAACTCGCCGGGAAACACCCGCGCTGCGGGCGATATCGGCAACGGTGATTCCTTTTCGGTAGTGTTCGCGAATATAGTTCAGAGCGACTGCAATGACAGGATCGTTGATTGCAACGATATCGGTGGATTGCCGGGTCACCACCCGCGGCGCCGGAATTGTAATCGTAATTCCATTCCCTGTTTTTCCCTGCATCATGCGGGACAATACCCCCGCCGCATCATAACCGCTTTTTTCTGTATTCAGCACAATGCTCGACAAGGGTGGCGAGGCAAACTCGCAGACCAGCTCATCATTATCAGTCCCCAGTAGCGCAACCTCTTCCGGAACCTTCACACCGGCACGCTTACAGGCTTCTGCCAATTGGCGGCATCGGTCATCCGTACAGGCAAACACTGCGCACGGCTTGGGGAGCGCAAGAATCCAGGCGGCCATCAACTCCGGTTCTTCCGACCAGGCTGGCGAAGTGCGTCCTGAAGGCGGCTTATAAAACTCCGTGCTGAACCCGGCGTCCTGAAGATGTTTCGCAAAAAAACGTCCGCGATCCACAGACCACCACATATCTTTGAATCCGCAAAAGCCGAAATGCCGGAAGCCTTTGCTGATCAGGTACTCAGCAGCCATTGTTCCGATCTGCAGGTCATCTCCCAGAATATTAGGAATCCCCGGAACCGGCCCGTTTAGATGGCCGCTGTAAACGACTGGCGTTCCCAGTTCAAGCAACGCCGCGTCCAGTTCGCCTTGCTCCCGCATAATAATTCCGTCGGGTCGCCAGCTTTTGATGCGCTGAATTCGCTCCCGTTGCGTCAACCGCTCATAGAACGGTGCCTCCCGATAAAACACCCAAGGGCCGTATGTTTGAGAATACTGAGCAATTCCGCGCAGCAGTCCGCGCCCGATCTCACGGTTTTCTTCTATCAATAGAGCTACTCGGTATGCTTTCATAAATAAATGTAAGCATAATCGATCATACTTCGCAATATGAGAAAAAAATAGCGCAAGGCTGGGTTTTGTTGAACCGTCAGCCACAGTTTAATTAACGCACCAATATGAACCGACTTCAGAAAGCGAATCATGATGAGAAAAAAAGCAGTAGTAGCCGGGCACATTTGCCTCGATGTCATTCCCGATTTAAGCGGGATGGAATTGGAAAAACCGGGAGATTTTTATATTCCCGGGTCATTGNNCCGGCGGGCCGGTCAGTAATACCGGTTTGAATCTGACGAAACTGGGCGTGGAAACCCTGCTGATGGGCAAGGTCGGAGCCGATGTATTTGGAGAAATGGCCGCGATGCTGCTCGATAAGGAGTGGGGGATTCGCGATACGCTGGTGGTCGATGATTCCGCTCAGACCAGTTATACTGTAGTGATCAACCCGAAAGGCTACGATCGCATGTTTGTTCATAATGCCGGAGCCAACGGCACATTTTGCGCAACCGATGTTGATTACAAAAAAATTGCTGAATGCGACCTGTTTCACTTCGGTTATCCGCCACTCATGAAGCAGATGATTGCCGACAACGGACGGGATCTCATCGAGATGTTCCGCAAAGTGCATGCGCTGGGATTGACGACGTCATTGGATATGTGCCTGCCGGATGTCTTTAGCGATCAGACTGACTGGCCGACGATTTTTAAGGGAATGTGTCCGAATCTAGACCTTTATATAGGCAGTGCGGAAGAGACACTCTTTATGCTGCACCGCGATCGCTACATGGAGCTGCGCAACGCATCGGATCGTGATCTGCTCGACGAGTTTACCGGCGATATGTTGCACGATCTAGCTAGCGAACTGTTGGCCATGGGCGTTCGCATCGCCGTTATCAAATGCGGACCACGCGGCTACTACGTTCGCACGCCGGACGTAAGTATACTCGAAACCATGGGCCGCGCCAAACCGGGCTGTCTCGACGGGTTTGCCAATCATGAAATCTGGCATCCGGCCTTCTACTGTCCGGTTCCGCCGAACGCTACCGGCTCCGGTGATGCTTCCATCGCCGGCTTTATCAGTGCCTACTTGCGTGGCCTTTCACTGCTTGATTGCGTTATCACCGCCACCTGCACCGGTAGCGCCAGCGTTGAAAAGCCCGATGCGCTCAGCGGCGTACCGGATTGGGCCGGTGTACAGGAACGCAAAAACACCATTCCTCGCGATCCGCTCATCGTCACCGGCGAAGGGTGGAGCACCGACCCCGATCACACCTTCCTATGGGTCGGCCCGTCCGACAAATCAAAGAAATAAGGAGACGCCGTGAGTGTAGACATTAAAAATTTAAATGTAGAAGCTTCTGCGGAAGCGGCTGAACGCTATGCCGCCCTCTACAAACAAGCGTTGCCGGGAAGCGGTGGTATCGAACAGTCCCGTATTGAAATCGCCACCTTCAACTGCTCCGAAACCATGGAGGAATTTGAAAAGGTCGGCCTCGGGCTTGAAACCGTCGTCATTTTTCGCTCCGAAGACGGACAAGGACATACCGGCAAGGTTCTGTTGAACCTGCCGGGACAACTCCTGCTCGAACACGGACACGTTGACACCATCGTGCTCAAAAAAGAAACCGGCATTGCCCCCGGCTTTGTAAAACTCTCCGGACTGATCAATGGGTTCACCGGCATCAAAAAATACAACTCTGATGCCTCCGTTGCCACCGACGCCGCCGGCAGCGAAATCTATCTCTACCGCGACTCAGAAGTTGAAATTGTACAGGCAGCCAATGGCATGGATGAATATCCGGCTGGTGACGATGTCATCGCGATCTTCCCCGGGAAATCCGAGACCTTCAAGGCCGTCTACGGCGACGGCGTCCTTTTTGCCGACACCGCTCAGGTGGTCTATGCTCCGCCCGGCGTCAACCCGGACGTTATCCCTAAAGAACTTCTTCCAATGATTGAAAAAATCCGGGAGGAACAGGCCATCACCACCCGGCGCATGATCTACATGACCCGGGGCATGAATGTGCTGTTGTCGAAAAACACAAAGCACGCCTTCATGGCAGGGAAAAGCGGATGTGTATATCTCGAATTTTCCACCCCGTCCATGGACGAAGCAGACCGGTTTACAGACAAGAGAGTTATTCGATGAGACGCACCTTTGTCGGCTTTGGATTCGGCGCTATCCAGTCAGGACTCTTTCNNAGGCCGAGGCCGATGAAATCGCCACCGCCCTGCCCAGCGTCGACTTCTACGACCGAGGCGAAGCATCCGTAGCGAAACTGCTGCGCGAAGGATTCGCAAAAAAACAGAACCAAGCGGTCGTCTATACGGGCGAAAACAACAACCATGCCGCTGAAACCCTTGAAAAGCTCGTCGGTTCTCATGACAATGTTCAGTTCCTCAATACTGTTATCGGTAAAATGAGTGGCGTTGTCACCGACCCGCAGCAGATTGCTGATGACCGGCTTGAACCAATGACGCCCGCGTCCACGCGCGCCTTTCTGGTGGAGAAATTCAACCGCATTCTCATCACAAAAATCACTCTGTCCGGATTCCGACGTGGCATCGAAGTGTTCGAAGAGAAACCCGATCTGCTTCCATTCGAAGAAGCCAAACTCTATGGCCACAACGCCACCCATGCCCTGCTAGGCTATCTCGCCAACGAACATGGATGCCTCTTCATGTCCGATGCTCAGGAAGAACTGAGAGCTCTGGCATACGCGGCCTTTCTGGAGGAATCCGGCGCCGCGCTAATAAAAAAATATGAAGGCATCGATCCGCTCTTTACCTCCGACGGATTCAAAAGTTACGTCGACGACCTGATGGAGCGAATGATGAATCCGTATCNNACCGGCTCATCGGAACCATGCGCCTGTGTTTATCGCAAGGCATACAGCCCGCCCGTTTTGCGACTGGGGCAAAAGCCGCTTTGAAGCAACTGGAGAAAGAGGTGCCGGACAGCAAGACTGTTTTTGAAGTAAAAGATTATTTGCAACAATTCGAACCGCAGGGTTCATGAAAAGGAATTGAATGGCATGATGCATCAAAAAATTGGATTTACCACAATGACCTTCAAATCGGCTTTACTGGCCGGGGAAATTACTTTACCGGAATTATTCGAGTGGGGTGCGCAGAAAGGGTTCGACTGGGTTGAAGTTCGCGATTTCGAACTTAGCTTCACCGAAACAGAGTTGTTGGCGATTAAGATTGATGCGAAGCGATGCGGTCTGAGAGTTCATTACGCATGGGATACGACCAGCGTTTATAAAGTCGAAGACCGTGAACGGTTCCTTCAGGGCATCCGCAATGCCGCGTTCTTCGGTGAAGGCACCTGCTCACGAGTTGTCATTGCCCCCGAATTGATGAATCCTGCGCAAGGGAAAGTCGGCTATTCTGCCGCCGAATTTCAGGTGCTTGTGGAATATATCCGTGAATATATTCAGTACGCAGAGGCGCGTGGCGTGATCTTGGTCTTTGAAAATTCGGTGGAGCCGATTGATGGGTTCGAGGCGCTGCTCTCCGCTGTCCCGCAAATGCGTATGACGTTCGATACCGCCAACACCTTTAACGAAGCCAATACCGGCGAACCGCTGACGTGGCCGCAACTGAAAGCTTTCACCGTACGCCGCAAAGAACAAATTCCTTATGTGCATCTGAAATCATTCAAAGACGGAGCAACACAACCCGAATTACTTTCGGATGGCGAGGTTCCTCTGGAAGAGCTTCTGCTATTATTGGATACAACCGCTTGGTTGTGTGTCGAACTTCCGGCGGATGATCAACTCTCCTCCTGTTTGGAAAGAGTAGAGAATGGTTTAAGGCGGGTAAAAAGTTTTTAGATCCCGCAAGAGGCGAAGAGCTTTATGCCTGCAGCCATGCGGGCGGTGTAAAATGATCCTCTTTCATGGCATCAATGAAATTCTGATCGTCTTCCTGCCCGAATTCAACGTGGCGTCGCATTTCGTCCTCGGCCTGCTGTGAATTTCGGGACGCAATCGCTTCGGCCAGTAGGGTATGCCATCCGGCCGGGATTTTTTTCTGATTGCCGATGTTCATAGAAAAGCGCATCTGGCGGCGCAGCCACACCTTTTCAAGTTCGTTAATCAATGACTTGCAGCCGGTTAGGTTGGCAATTTTGAAATGGAGCTGATAATGGAGAACTCGCTCGGGGTGAAGGTTCTGTTCTTTTTTAGATGTTGCCCGATCCAGTTTTTCAGCAAGTTCCTTGATGTCCGATAAATCGCGTTCTGATGCATTCAGCGCGCAAAGGCGGGCGCATTGACATTCTATGGCTTCTCGCAACATTTCATCGGAACGGAGTGACTCCAAGTCCCATGTGATGACTCGCGAACCGTACATCGGTACACTTTCGGCGAGTCCGTCGCTTTCCAGTCGATGCAGTGCCTCAATAATTGGAATTGGACTCATATGAAAACGCTTGGCCAGATCCCTTCGAACCAGTCGTTCCCCAGGCGGAATTTTTCCGGTTACAATTTCACTTTGCAGCGTTTTGTAAACCTCCATGGAGCGGGTCGAAAAAGCATTTGTTGATTTTGATGAAGAAGCCATTTGTCTAGTTGTCCTTATGGTTAATAACTACACAATGTATCCAAAATTTTTATGGATGGTCAATTTCTTATAGTTCAAAGAACAGGTTACACCTTCACTGGGCATTTTGTCGTGGTGTTATAACCCTGCCAAGGGGGTAACAGGTGCAGGAACGAACGGATTCGCATCGCTGTGAAGAACGATACTCTTGGATAATCGAAACAGAAAAACAATTCGTGTTGCCCGTCCAGATCGGTCAGCACAATTTTTGTAGTTCCCCGCTTTTCGTGAAGCACAGCTTGTTTTTGACTGCCCCTCCCGCTAAATTAACCGCTTCAATTTTCAAAGGGAATCAACATGTTCAAACCGGTTTCAAGCAAAACAGACTTCGCGGCAATGGAAGAGGGCGTTCTGGCCTTCTGGCAGGAAAACGACACTTTTAAAAAGTCGGTTGAAAACCGCTCTGAAAACTCCGAATTCGTTTTTTATGACGGCCCGCCGTTTGCCACCGGTTTGCCTCACTACGGCCATTTGCTTGCTGGAACCATTAAAGACATTGTTCCGCGCTATCAGACGATGCGTGGTCATCGCGTCAAACGCCGTTTCGGTTGGGACTGTCACGGGTTGCCGATTGAAGCGCTCGCGCAGGAGGCGCTTGGTCTCGCTGGCGCGCCCGCGATTGTCGAGGCGGGCGTCGACGTGTTCAACGAACAGTGCCGCTCGATGGTCACCAAATATGTCGAAGAATGGGAAAAGACCGTTACCCGCATGGGCCGCTGGGTCGATTTCCAGAACGACTACAAGACCATGGACAAGGATTTCATGGAGACCATCTGGTGGGTGTTTTCCGAACTTTGGAAACAAGGCCGTATTTACAAAGCCCATCGCATCATGCCGTACAGCTGGAAGCTCAATACGCCGCTTTCCAACTTCGAAGCGGGCCGAAATTATCAGGACGTGCAGGATCCGGCCATCACGGTGCGCGTCAAACTGAGTGGGTTTGAGANNCGACGACGCCGTGGACGCTTCCATCCAACCTCGCGATCTGCGCCGGCCCCGATATTGATTATGTCGCTGTGCGCGACACGGAGAACGGCGAAGTCTATGTGCTGGCCGAAGCGCGCCTGAGCGCCTACTACAAGAAAGAAGGCGACTACGAAGTTCTTAAAAAGTTCCAGGGTTCGGAACTTGCCGGACTGACCTACGAGCCGCTTTTTGATTATTTCGCAGGAAATCCGAATTCTTTCCGCGTTCTGCTCGACGGCTTTGTCAGTACGGAAGACGGAACAGGAATTGTCCACATGGCGCCGGCCTACGGCGAAGACGACTATAGAGTCTGTCGCGCCGCCGATATTCCCCTGGTTGAACCGCTTGACGAGGATTGCAAATTCACTGCACAGGTTCCCGACTACGAAGGACAGTTCTGCAAAGATGCCGATAAGGCGATTATTAAGCGACTCAAGGACGAAGGGAGGCTAGTTCATCAGTCGACGATTCAGCATAGTTATCCGTTCTGCGAGCGTACCGATACGCCGCTGATCTACCGCGCGATCGACGCGTGGTACGTGCGAGTTGAAGACCTGCGCGAGGAGATGCTGGCCAACAACGCGCAGGTACACTGGATGCCGGAATACGTCGGCGAAAAACGTTTTGCCAACTGGCTGGCCGATGCCAAAGACTGGAACATTAGCCGCAACCGCTTTTGGGGCTCCTGCATACCGGTATGGGTCAATATCGAGGATTGTGATGACACAATTTGTGTTTCGTCGGCAACGGAACTCGAAGAGCTTTCCGGCCAAACGGTTACCGATCTGCATAAGCATTTTGTTGACGACATCCTCATCCAGAAAGATGGCAAAACCTACAAGCGTACGCCTGAAGTGCTCGACTGCTGGTTTGAGTCCGGTTCGATGCCGTACGCTCAGCAGCATTATCCGTTTGAAAATAAAGCCCACTTCGAAGCCAATTTCCCCGCGCATTTTATTGCCGAAGGACTCGATCAGACCCGCGGCTGGTTCTACACNNGTAGTAAATGGTCTTGTTCTGGCCGAAGACGGTTTGAAAATGAGTAAGCGGCTCAAGAACTATCCCGACCCGCTTCATGTGGTGCATGAATACGGCGCTGACGCGCTGCGCCTCTATCTGATCAACTCGCCGGTCGTTAAGGCCGAGTCGCTGCGCTTCTCTGAAGAGGGCGTGAAGCACTCGCTTCGCCACCTGCTCATTCCGCTTTGGAATTCCTACAGCTTTTTTGTCACCTACGCGAATATCGACCAATGGAAACCATCGGCGGCGAAAACGCAAAGTGAAAATCTGCTCGACCGCTGGATCGAAAGCTCACTGGCCAACCTTTGCCAGGAAGTGACCGCGGCGATGGATAACTACGACCTGCAGCGCGCGGTTCGTCCGTTTGTTGCGTTCATCGAAGATCTGACCAACTGGTACATCCGCCGGTCTCGCCGCCGTTTCTGGAAGAGCGAGGACGACGGCGATAAGCAGCAGGCCTATGCCACGCTCTATCACGTGCTGATTGAGCTGTGTAAAATCGCCGCACCGTTCACGCCGTTCATCGCCGAAGAGATTTATCAGAACCTGCGCACGGATCACATGCCCGAGTCGATTCACTTGTGCGATTTTCCGACGGCGGCCGGTGCTAAGCGCGATATTGCGCTGGAAACCCAGATGCGCATTGTGATGGATGTGGTTGTGATGGGGCGCCAACTGCGCAAAGATTACGATGCAAAAGTTCGCCAGCCGCTACGCCGTCTTGATGTGGTCAGTCGCGACAGCGGGCTGCTCAATCAGGTGGGTGAGCTCAAGAAGATTGTCGCTGAAGAACTGAATGTTCGGGAAGTGGTTTTCGGGGACGACGAATCCGCACTGGCAGAGCTGAAGGCCAAGGCCAACTTCAAGATACTTGGGCGCAGGTTCGGCAAACAGGTTCAGGTGATTAATCAGGCGGTTCAGAAACTATCCGGTAAAGAATTACACACGGTATCCTCTGGGGAAGGAATCGTTCTTAAAACTGCCGGCGAAACATTTGAGCTGGAGGCCGGTGACATTATCATCGAACGTATTCCAAAAGCAGGATTGGCTGTTCAGGCGCAGGGCGCGCTGGTGGTTGCGCTCGATCTCGAGCTGGATGAAGACCTCATCCGTGAAGGACTGGCTCGCGAGTTGATTACTAACATCCAGAACATGCGCAAAACCAGCGGATTAGACGTCACAGACCGGATTTACTTGAAGGTTTCATCGGACGAAGCGGTGCGCGAAGCAGTCGCGGTGTTCGAAGAATACATCAAGTCCGAGGTGCTGGCGCTTTCCATTGAAACGGTCGAAACGGAGGGTGAAGTCGTTGACCTCAACGGGCACACCGCCACGCTTTCTTTGCAGAAAGCGTGAATGTCGAATGTTGAATAAGGAATGTCGATTTGAGAAGGAAAGTTAATTTACTTCTGCGGTTCGGTGTTCTGTGTTCGATATTCATTATTCTTGCCGGTTGCGCATCGATCGGTCCGCCGCGCGGTGTTCAACCGCGAACCGTGATGATCGAAGCAACCGGTTACTGCGATTGCGGAAAATGCTGCGGGTGGAAGCGCGTTTGGTGGGCTCCGTGGCGCACGGTGTATTCTTCCGGGCCGAATAAGGGAAAACCGAAGCGTGTCGGGGTTACGGCCTCTGGAACGAAGGCCCACAAAGGCACGATCGCCGCTGACCGGCGCTATTATCCTTTTGGAACCGTCATGTACATTCCAGGCTATGGGTATGGAAGGGTCGAAGATACAGGTGGAGCGATTCAAGGTCCGGCGCATATCGACCTGTTTTTCGGTACACATCAGCAGGCTCTCGAATGGGGTCGACAGCGTGTTCCGGTCACAGTTTGGCGCTAGAGTATTTCCCGCTCTGCCAGCATGTTATCCAGCTGGTCGATCACGATAGGTTTGGCAAGAAACGCATTCATTCCGGCTTCTTTGGCCGCGGTTCGTTCTTCTTCCATCACACCGGCCGTTAAGGCGATAATCCAGGGTTTATCGACCTGTCCGGTCTGTTCGCGAATCAGGCGTGAGGCCTCCAGTCCGTTCATATGCGGCATTTGAACATCCATCAGGATGACATCATATTCCGCATCCATGATTGCAGCGACAGCGGCTTCTCCATTCTCGACCAGTACCGGGTTCTCATAGCCCAAGCGTTGCAGCATCATCTGCACAATCCGTTGATTGATGGAATTATCTTCGGCAACCAGAATTCGCAGCGTGCGTGTTTTTTTCGGTCGAATTTGCGATCCGGCGGGCTCTTTCCGGGAGACCTCTTCCTGCTTTTTATGGCCAAGTGTTTGAAGGATCTGGCTGCAAAGTTTATGGACTTTAACCGGTTTGGAAAGCCGTGCGCTGATCGATGGATGCGACGGGATATGTTCATAGGAACTGCTGAGAATGATGATGGGAAGGTTGGAAAGTTCTTTGTTTTTGTAGACCTCTTTTGCCCAGTCGCCGCCATTCATTCCGGGCATCTGAAAATCAACGAGAGCGATATCATAGTGCGGACTGTTCTTGAGGTGCTCCAGCGCTTTTTCAGGTTGTTCGAATGCTTCGGAAAGCATGCCCCACTGTGCCAGCTGGTCGCTGAGAAGCCATCGGTTGGTTTCGTTGTCATCCACAATTAAAGCATGTTTTCCGCGCAGAGATTCGACGGGCAGGCTTTCCGTTTTTTCTTCGGGTTGATCTGTAACCGGAAGCGTAGTGGTGAAAGAGAATGTGCTGCCCTTGCCAACTTCACTCTCAAACCAGATGCGGCCGTTCATTAATTCGGTCAGTTTCCGGCTGATCGTCAGACCGAGGCCGGTTCCGCCGTATTTACGGGTGCTGGAGGAGTCCGCCTGTGTGAAGGCCTGAAACAGGCGATCCTGATGTTCCTCGGGAATACCGACGCCGGTGTCGTGAACATCAAATTGAAGCTGGCAACTTCCCCGGGCTTCATCGCTGAGCAAATTATGAACTTTAAGGCTCACTTCGCCGTTTTCCGTAAATTTGATCGCATTACCGAGCAGATTGACCAAAATTTGCCGCAGACGGGTTATATCGCCGATCAACCGTTTGGGGACATCAGTATCCACATAATAGAGGAGCTCCACATTTTTCTTTGCGGCGGGCTGAACAAAGAGGTCGAAGGCATCTTCAATACACTCGCGCAGATTGAACGCTTCGTGTTCCAGTTCGATTTTACCAGCTTCGATTTTTGAGTAATCGAGAATATCATTGATAATCGTCAGAAGATTTTCGCCGCTGACCTGAATCGTATGGACGAATTCCTCCTGCTGCGGGGTAAGGTCTGTTCCGAGAATCAGGCTGGCCGCTCCGATTACGCCGTTCATCGGCGTGCGGATTTCATGACTCATCATGGCCAGAAACGCGCTCTTCGCTTTATTAGCGGCTTCGGCTTCCTGCTGGGCCTCAATAAGGATTTTTTCGTTTTCGACCTGTTTGGTGATATCCCGCGATACACCGGCCAGCCCGATTACTTCGCCCTGATCATTTCTCATCGGACACTTAATGGATTCAAGGTATTGGACAGTTCCGTCCTTGCGAACGTGTCGTTCACGAATACGCGTGACTTCGCCGGTTTCCATTTGGCGTTGCTCGTTATCAAAAAGCTGTTGGCCGAGTGGGGCGGGGTGGATGTCAATATCGGTTTTTCCGAGCAATTCATCAATCGATTCAACACCTCGCGCTTTCATCCATGCTTTGTTGCTGGCGATCACTTTGGCGTTTCGGTCTTTGCAGTAGAACTGGTCTTCCATGTTGTCAAAGATGGCTTTGATGAATGAGGCACTTTGTTCCGCCTCCTTCTTCGCTTTAATCAAAGCTTCTTCGTTTTCCACCTGATGTGTGACATCCCGTGAGCTCCCTACGACGCCGATAATTTCCCCGTCTTGGTTTTTAATCAGGCATTTGATGAATTCCCTGTAGACTGGGCGGCCGTCTTTTTCTTCAAACCGTTTCCGGTTATGGATAATTCCCTGACCTTTTTTGATCAGTTCTTCCTCTTCCTTATGCAACTCATCAGCGAGTTTTTTCGGCAGGATGTCGTAATCGGTCTTTCCAACCAGCTCTTCAATGGAGTTTGCTCCCATCCGCTGCACGAAGGCATTGTTTCCGGCCAGAAACCGAAGTTCGCGATCCTTATAATAGATCAGATCTGGAATGTTTTCAAAAATTGCGGTTACCAGCGCTGCGGTTTCTTCAGCCTTTTGCTTGTTTTTGACCTGATCCGTGATGTCCCGGCTGATACCGACCAGACCGATAACATTCCCGTCTTTATTTCTGAGCGGGCATTTCGTTGCTTCATAATGCGTAACAGATCCGTCTTTTTCTAAAAACTCTTCAATTTCGTGATACAGGGTTCCTTCAGCCATGATCTTTTGTTCTGCATCATACAGCCGCTGTGCCTGCGCTTTGTTATCCAGCACATCCACGTCACTTTTTCCGACGAGTTCTGCCATTGAAGATAATCCGGCGTATTGTACACAGGCTGAGTTGGCGAGAACAAAGCGTGACTGGCGATCCTTGTAATACATTCTGCCGGGAAGATTTTCGACAATCACCCGCATCAGGTTGGCCTGATGCTCTGCTTCCAGCCGGGCCTGATTCAGCATCTCCTCGTGCTGCACTTGCGGTGTTATATCGCGCGAGATTCCGGCCAGCCCGATAATTCTTCCTGACTTGCTTTTCAGCGGAGATTTAACCGATTCAAGATAGGTAATACTGCCATCGGGATGGACGTGTTTTTCTCTCTTTTTATGGGTTTTTCCCTGGGCCATCAGCTCCTGTTCTTCTTCGTATAGCTTTTTGCCAAGCTCGCTGTCATAGAGTTCTTTGCTGACTTTTCCCGTTATTTCATCAGGGCTTTTATTGTGATATTTACAGCAGGCCTGATTGACGCCGAGAAAACGCGACTCGCGGTCCATGTAGTAGAGATGATCAGGAAGATTGTCAAAAAGCACGTTCAGCATAGCCGCCCGTTGCTTAGCGGTCTCCTGGGCCTCATACTCGGCGGTGACATTCTCCATGTAACCGTGCCACAGCGTACTTCCATCGCGCAACCGTTCCGGTACAGCATGGCTATGAATCCAGTGGATCCGATCCTGAGGAGAACAGGTTTGGAAGGTCACCTCGACTTCACTCAGATCGGCGGCCGACTCAGCAAACGCTTTACGGACTAGTTCGATTGAATCGGAACAGATGCATTTCCATGCAAAGCTCCCGTCTTTCGCCAGAGCTTTCGGCGTTGCAAAGAAAATCTCTTCGATCGCTGGAGTTGAGTAGGGGAACGTACAGCGGCCGCTGATCCATTCACGATACTGATAAATTGTGCCGGGAAGCCTGTCAACCAGTTTCAGAAGCTGTTTTTTACGTAGGAATTTGGTCTTACTCATATAAAACAGAACAAATTGTAGCTGATAAAATACGCGTGATCAAACAGGTATTTTATTAAAAGACGTTTTTCCTTTATATCCGGCTTACAATATCGCCGACTCCGTTCAGCACATAGTTCGGACAGTAGGCAAAACGGGAAATATCCTCGCGCTGTGTGACGCCACTCAGTACGAGAACCGTCGTAATTTCCGCCTCAACTCCGGCAATAATATCGGTATCCATCCGGTCGCCGACAATGGCTGTTTCTTCGCGCCGGCAACCCAGCTTCTTCAGCGCATTACGCATCATCAGTGGATTGGGTTTTCCAACATAATAGGCCTTAGCACCGGTCGCCAGTNNTCAATCGGGGCCAGCAGCGCGCCCGTCGCGGGAATAATCTGTCCGCCATCGGTCGGCCCAGTCAGGTCGGGATTGGTTCCAATCAGTTTTGCGCCGTTCAGCACCAGCTTGGTCGCGTGGCAAATGCGCGCGTAATCATAATTGGCGCTTTCGCTCACGACCACATAATCGGGATTGGAATCGTTGATCGAATACCCTTCGTCGTAGAGAGCATTAATGATTCCTGCATCGCCGATCACATACGCGCTTCCACCCGGTTTCTGGCTCGACAGAAACGCCGCCGTCGCCCGGGCGCTGGTGTAGAAATGGCTCTCATCCACCTTCAGTCCCATGCGCGCCAGCTTTTCGCTCAGCTCGCGCAGCGTGCGCGCGCTGCTGTTCGTCAGAAAAACAAACTTCTTATTCTCACGCTGCAGCCAGTGTACAAACTCAAGCACACCCGGCAGCAGCTTGCTTCCGTGATAAATCACTCCGTCCATATCACAAATGAACGCCTTCTTGCCCTGTAAATTCGTCATGAAGTTCTCCGGTTTCCAAACATTGGAAAAAAGGGTAGCCGTTTTTCCAGACATTGGAACTTTTTACCGCGATTTTTCCAAACATTGGAAACTATTGGAGAATCCGCGGCGTCAGTGTGATATCCGTAATCAACGATTCGTTTCCACCGGAACGGCCGACGAGGAATTTGGAATAAAAATCACGGTTTTCGGTGAAGCCGCCGACCGAAACAGTTTGGCCGTCACGGGCGATCAGTTCCGTGGTGAGCTCCGTGAACCGGATTGTTTCCTCCTGTCCGTCCTTCAGCCGCCCGGTCAGCGTCGGGATCAGCCGGATGCGGATCATCGGGCCGTCGCCGATAATGTCCGGCTCAACAGCCAGAAACGAGCCGACATCGCGCCATTCAATATGCGTCTCGCGGATATAGCCGTGACGGAATCCATATTCGGTCAGCCATGCGAGGTAGGGCACCCGTTCGCCCACCCGCAGTGTCGCACGGTGTTTGTCCATTGCCACCAGCATTTGGGTGGTTTNNCTCCGTGAAACTCTCCGTCACGAATGATCACCGGGCCGGTCGGACGAATACCGGCCTCATGTGCGGCGCTTGTTTCCGTACGGTCAAACTGTACATTAATTTGAACATTCTTTGGCGGCCGATCCAGTTCACGCAGCATTTGTTCTGCTGTGGCGTGCTGTTCCGGTGTTCCCCGTATCACCAACTTACGGTCAATCGCCTGAATGCTTAACCCGTTTGTCGATGGCATCATCATTTGGATCACCCCGGCGGTATTTGAGAGATCGGCATAATGAACAGGGTACAGTTTCAACGTTGCTTGCTGAGCATTCACGGTGGTGGCGAGAATACAAGAGATAAGGAGCTGTTTCACAATACCGTTTGCCTATTCGATTGGTGCCGGAACGATCAGTACATTGTTCAGAGAATTTTTGAGGACGGTCTCGGTTACACTGCCGACCAGCATTTTCCGCAGGAGTCCGTGTCCGTGTGAACCCATCACAATCATGTCTACATCCAGATTTTCGGCCTGCTCGAGAATCAGTTCTGCTGCATCGCCTTTTAACAGCATCGCCTGAGCCGTCACTCCGGTCTGCCGTAATTTTTCGGAAAGGTTTATTAGCGCTTCATGTTCTCTTTTGTATTCATCGGCGCACAGTTCGCGGGCCATTTCGATATCTCCGATCGGCGGGNNCTGACAAATCCGGGCGGAAAGTCATACATCGGCGTGTACTCATAAGCGGCGGACTGAAGCAGATCGGACGTGACATGAACCACCCACGTTTTCGCACCCAGACCTTTGGCCAGCTTAGCCGCCTGTTCAATCACCGTTTCGGTGTTCTTTGAAAAATCCACTGCAACCAGAATTTTTTTCATAGTGAACTCCTTTATGGCTTTCCTTCGGCACCATTCTAATGCGTAACCCGGAAGAAACAAGGAGTTGTTCAATCTGCTTTCGAAAACTCCGGCGTGCTTTTTGAAATAAATGAGCCGTCCGGTGCATGGAGAATAAAAAACGCCTGGAAATCCGGATGTTTTTCCAACCATTGGAACCCCTTTTCTGAGCCCATCACACAAAGAGAGGTGGCAATCGCGTCGGCGTCCATGCAGTGCGGGGTTACAACCGTGACTTCGGCCACATCCGACTCCGCCGGCTGGCCGGTGTGTGGGTCAATAATATGTGAATAGCGGGAGCCGTCAGCGCGTACCTGAAAATGGCGATAATCGCCAGAGGAAGCCATCGCCCGGTCGGAAACATTGAGAGCACGGTAGATCGTGTCGCCGAACGCCTTCCCGGCCGACTTCGGCGATTCAATACCGACGCGCCAAGGCTTACCGGAGCGATTGGTGCCGCTGGCGACCACTTCGCCGCCGATTTCGACGATGAAATTTTTGTGTCCGCTTTTACGGATCACATCAGCAACACGGTCAACCCCATAGCCCTTGGCAATCCCGGAGAGGTCGAGCTGAAGGTTCGGGTGGTCTTTCATCAGGGCGCCGTTTTCCAGCCGCACCTTCTGCCAGCCGACCGACTTCATAATCTCTTCAACCGGTTCTTTCTCTGTTCCCGGCCCGAAACCCCAGTAATCAACCAAGGGTTTTACCGTCGGGTCAAATGCGCCCCCGGTCAGTTTGCTGTAGGCGAGGGCACTCTGCACTACCTCGGAAAAATCCTGAGAGATCGGAAAAGGTTCCGATGATTGGAACGCATTAAACTTTGAAATTTCGGTGTCCGGTTGCCATGTCGACATCCGGCGGTTCACATCGTTGAGCGCGGCGTCGATTTCTGAGCGCAGAGCCGTCAGCTTACGCTTTGACATTTTTGCAGCCAGCGTAATGTGGCAGTCTGTGCCCATCGTCGTCTGTTCCCACGACGGGTTGATCACCGTTTGTGATCTGTTCCACAGCAGTACTCCGATAATGGCCGTGCCGAACAATCCAATCAGTAGTTTTTTATTCATAAACGAGGTAAAGAATAGTCGGCAGTGTCCGGTTAGTCCAGCTCATCGACCGCTAGGTGCCGGTCGGAGATCAGACCGACGATAAAGGCTGAAAACAAATACTAATGCCAGCGCCACCGTAAATACCGGGAAGCACATCGCTCTTTAGAGCTCTACGGTGTTTTTTATAGAAAATCCAATTATATTCAAAAATCATCTGTTAGAGAATAAAGAAGGGGTCGACGGCAGACCATCGGTCCCTTCAGTGAAGCAAGGCGCCATCCTGTAAACATTTTTTGTTAAAAGTCTCACACCAACGAGTCGGTTTTGGCGGCCATAATGAAGTCATTCATGTGCAGTCCGTGAATTTTATGCGTCCACCAGGTTACCGTCACTTTTCCCCATTCGGTGAGCAGAGCGGGGTGATGGTTATATTTTTCGGCCAGCTCGCCGACGCGGTTAGTAAATGTCAGTGCCGCGGCAAAGTTTTTGAATGTGAATACCCGTTCCAGCCGTTTTTCGCCGTCCACTTCAATCAGCGTCCAGTCGGGAATTTGTTTACTGAGCTCCGCGATTTCCGCCGGAGGTACCCGCGGAGCATCTGTCCGGCAGGCTGTGCAGGATTGAGTATTTAATGTCTTCATCTGAACCTCTCTTTCGTTACCGAATCCTACCGTACAACGTCTTTTTGTTAAGAGCTGAAGTGGTCTAAATAAGGATTTTCCAATCCTTGGAAAAGTATGCTTAATTGACGTTATGTTTTTCGATACGCACGTCCATTTTGACGATTTTGTGGAAGATGGCTCGCTGGAAGCGGTGCTGGAGCGCGCGGAGTTTTCCAAGGTTTGGAAAATGGTAGCCGTTGGCGGTTCGCCGGACGCTAACGAAACCGCACAGCGGATGGCTGAAGCCTTTCCGAAGCGGATTTATGCCGCCGCCGGTTACGACCGCCATTTGGCGGGTTCAATTTGTGATATCACCGCGTTGAGTACACTGGTCGCGGAGGAGTCTATCATCGCGATCGGCGAAATTGGTCTGGACTATTTTTACGAGCAGGAAAAGGCGCAGGAACAGCAGCGACTCTTTCTCCAATGTTTGGAAACATCGATCCATGCGCGTAAACCGGTAATCGTTCACACGCGCGACGCGGACGATGATACGCTGGGGATGCTCACTGATTTTTCCAGCCATTGGAAAGGTGACCCGTCGCGCGTCGGCGTGATTCATTGTTTTACGCGCGATCAGAAAATGGCGAGGGCTTTTCTGGATTTGGGGTTTTACATCAGCTTTAGCGGTATCGTTACTTTTGCCAATGCGGATCCTCTGCGTGAGGTAGCAACGTTTGTTCCGGCGGATCGCCTGCTGATTGAAACCGATTCGCCGTACCTCGCGCCGGTTCCGCACCGCGGCAAACGCTGCGAGCCTGCCTTTGCAGTTGATACGGCCAAACGGCTTGCCGAGCTGCGCGGCGTTGCAGTAGAGTCGCTGGCGAAAACAACTTTCGCAAATGCCATACAATTGTTTGGACTCGAGGAGAAGACACCATGAAAAAAATCTTGTTTACTCTCATTATGCTCACCACGGTTGTTTATGCTCAGGATCTCGTTAAAGTGACGGGTGATCGCGTCAGCCTGCGTGCCGCGCCGGATATCAATGCTGTTCTGGTGGATCGCGCCATGAAGGGCGATGAGCTGACTCTTAAAGACAATAGCAATCCCAAATGGGTTGGTGTTCTTCCCCCTGATTCCATTGATCTGTGGGTCAGTACGGCATTTGTCAGCAACAACGTGGTTGTGCCGGATCTGCTCAATATCCGCTCCGGCCCGAGTTTGAGTCATCATCTGGTCGGCACTGCGAGCAAAGGGGATCTTTTGACTGTACGCGGAGAGGTTGCAGGCTGGACAAAAATTGCGCCAACATCCAACACCGTGATCTGGATCAGCCGCACGTATGTTGAAGCCCCGGAGCCACCACCGGTTGCTGAATCAGCTGCGAATGTCATTCCGCCCGTTGTGGTTGAGCCGGTTGCGGCCGCTGTTTCGATGCCGGAAACGCAAGCCGTGGTTCAGGTGGTTGCCGAACCGACCCTGCAGGATGTCATGACCGCCATGTCTTCGGAACAGGAACACAAACTAATGCCTGATCCGGCGAAAGAACAGGGCGTTGAAGGAACCTATTCGGGGGTTTTGCAGCCGATGGATGACTTGCTGTACAAGCTGGTTGATCTCGATAATATTGTCTGCTACGTGCGGGGAAATTCGCAGCAAATGAAAAATCTCAGCGACATGAAGCTTGAGATTTCCGGGAAAACCTACTGGGCCGCCGGCAAGGATCTTCCTGTCGTTGTTCCGGCGACGATTAAACCGTTTGTCGCAGGAAAGTAATGCAGAACCGGAGAGAATAAACTTCGCAAAAATTCTACCTCAATTACGTATTACTCGTTAGCTCTGCTTTGCAGAGTTCGTAAAAGTTGCAGTGTTGGCAGGAGGCCGGATCGGCGGCGAGTTCCCATTCCTCTTTCGGAAGCGGCTCGTTTTTCGCGCGGTCGAAATCGACCAGATATTCGGTCATTTCCGCGACCGACTCCTCAATCCGGGTTTCCAATGTCTGGAAATCTTCATCGTTCAGTTGGAACGGCGCGACCTGTCCCTCATTGAGATATTCGACATAGAGAAAGGTTTCGTCCGGTTTGGCGCGGAACTTTTCGCGCGCCCAGATCGCGTAGAGTCCAAGCTGTTCGCGGTGTGACGCTTTGATTTTACCCGCCTTCCAGTCGTGAATGTGGAACNNTACATCTTAATGCCGTTCCACGTGATGTTTTCCGGGTCACCCCCCATGTCCGGCGTCTTTACCGGCAGCTCCTGCTCACGTGTAATGGTTCCAATCCTTGGAAGAACCTTTTCGATAAAATTTATGATGCAGTTTTTAATCTGGTCGCTCATCTGTTCGGCGACTGCTTTTTCGTCGCCCATCGTCCCGTAATAATGTTCGCGCAGGCAGCAGAATTTTTTTGGGCTGGTTTTCCATTCGCCGCGTTTGGATTCCGTCCACATCTGCCGCAGAAAAGGGCGGGCGACGGTTTCGAAGGCGGTTTCGGCGTCCATCGGATTGCCCGCCTGATGCTGGCGCAGAACACGCATAATTGTGTTTTCGGTCGCCACACCCATCAGTCCCCAGTGATTATCCATTT
>DINM01000150.1:7379-7693 GCA_002423675.1 Verrucomicrobia bacterium UBA5540 | reverse complement strand
TATTTGCTCCAGTAACGCCGGCGCCGGCATTCGTCAAAATCGGACGCCGCGCTGAACGACCACGAAAAGGTATTTTGAAGTTTTCCCATGCGGGAGAGTGTAACGATCCGGCACGGCTTTGCAAGCCGTGCTCACCCTTGCGGTAATGTTATAGGCAACCGATTTCATCTTTGTTATCTTTGCATCGAAAACGATGTCTTCACCGGAGAAACTAAAATGAAAAACCCACCGATGGCGTACGAAAATATCCCCTTCCTGAACAGCGATCCCAGCCGTCCGGTAAGGCTCCAGCTCGAATATCTTCATCCGGAAGT
>DINM01000150.1:6916-7264 GCA_002423675.1 Verrucomicrobia bacterium UBA5540 | reverse complement strand
ATCTTTCCCGGCGGCTTCGGCACCTTTGATGAACTCTTCGAAGCGCTCACGCTTATCCAAACCGGCAAGATCAAACGGATGCCGGTCGTACTGGTTGGTTCCCATCATTGGAAACGGCTGATCGATTGGGATTATCTCGCCGAAACCGGTCTCATCGGCCCGAACGATCTCGACCTCATCACTTTCTGCGACACCGCCGAAGACGCTTGGAACGCCATCACCTCATTTTATGAGGCCGACTAGCAACCAGATGCTCATGCCGAGGGTGAGGGCCGTTTTGAAAAAAAGGACAGCGAGACGGGCCCAGACTGTGCCCCATGCGATATGCGCCGCCTGCCCGTGATGTTG
>DINM01000150.1:0-6802 GCA_002423675.1 Verrucomicrobia bacterium UBA5540 | reverse complement strand
CACGGATGGCAAAGCCGTCCCACAGATGATTTCAGAAAGATTGCAGGAGAATGGGAGGTCAGGCGGGGGAGTTTTTATTTATCCGTGGGGAAGCTTTGCCATCCGTGGGACAAAAAATCTGATGTGGTTAATCTGTTATTCCAATCTTTTTCATCAGGTTGGCTTTTGAGATGCCGGTGATGAGAACGGCTTTGTTGCGGCCGGTTTCGCCGGAGGCGACGGATATCTGTGAGCGGGAGATGTCGAGCGCGTCGCTGAGGAAGCGGATGAGCGCCGCATTGGCTTTGCCTTCGACCGGCGGCGCCTGCAAACGAACTTTCAGGGCATCGCCATAAATGCCCTGTATTTCGTTTTTCGCGGCGCGCGGAACCGCCCGTACAGGCAACAGCACTCCTTTAGATGTTTCTTTGATCCATTCCATGTTCAGTGCATATTCGTCGCTTTCCGGAGGATTTCCAGTTTCAAATTTCAATTTTCAGGTTTCTCTCTTAATTATCCGCGTGCATCCGTGTCCATCCGCGGTTAGATTTACGATCCCAAATTTAAAGAGGAGTATTAAATGGCTGCAAAGATTTTAGATGGAAAAGCGATTGCGCAGGATATCCGTGCTGAACTGAAGACCAAAACCGCTGAATTAAAGAAACAGGGCATTGTTCCCGGTCTCGGTGTTCTGCTGGTGGGTGAGGATCCTGCATCGCGTTCCTACGTGACGGCTAAGGAAAAAGCCTGTGAAGAAACCGGACTCTATTCCAAAGAAATCAAGCTGCCTGCCACGGCAACGCATAAAGAGATTCTGGATGTCGTCCAGGCGTTTAATGCGGATGAGCAGATCGACGGGATTCTCGTACAGCTTCCGCTTCCGGACTCTTCAATGGAGCAATCGGTGATTGAGGCGATCAGCCCGGAAAAAGATGTGGACGGCTTTCATCCCGTGAACGCAGGCCGTATGATGCTCGGCCTGCCGGCATTTTTGCCCTGCACGCCGCACGGCGTTCTTCAAATTCTAAAACGCTCCGGCATCAAAACCTCTGGTGCGCATGTGGTGGTGATCGGCCGCAGCAATATTGTCGGCCGCCCATTGGTCAATCTGCTCAGTCAAAAAAGCGAACTGGGCGATGCGACCGTAACGATGTGCCACACCCGCACGAAAAACATGAAAGAGCTGACCTTGCAGGCCGATATTGTTGTCGCCGCGGTCGGTCGTCCAAATACGCTGACGGCGGATATGGTGAAACCCGGTGCGGTGGTGATCGACGTTGGCGTCAACCGGATTGAGGATGCTTCGAAGAAAAGAGGTTACCGTCTGGCCGGTGACGTGGATTACGCCGCTGTGTCCGAAAAGGCTTCGGCCATTACACCGGTTCCCGGCGGCGTCGGCCCAATGACGATCACGATGCTTCTGGCCAATACCGTCGAATCGGCAGTCCGCCGTCATGGGGCAAAGTAACTCTATGCGCACACTTAACCGCTATATTGTTCTGGATTATCTGGTGGTTTTTTTAGCCTCGCTCGGTCTGATCACATTCGTGATGACCGTCGGGGCGCTGGTAAAGGCCGTTGACCTGATGTCGCGCGGCATTTCTCCGATGCTGATTGTGAAGTTTTTCTTTCTGAACATTCCGTACATCCTGTCGTTCTCAATGCCGATCAGCACACTGTTTGCCGCGCTGCTTTTGTTTGGACGGCTTTCGATGGACAGTGAAATCAGTGCAGTCAAAAGCTGTGGTGTCAGCCTGTGGCGACTGACGGCTCCACTGATCCTTCTTTCGGTTCTGTTCAGCGCCATTTGTGTTTACATCAACTGCGAAGTATCACCCGCCGCTAAATACGCCAATCGCGAACTGCTGCGTACGGCTGGCGTGGAGGCCCCGATCAATCTGCTCGAGGAAGGCCGTTTCATTAGCGAGTTTCCGGGCTTGATGATTTATGTTGGCAAGAAAAACGGCAATGTCGTCAAGGATGTGGTGGCCTACGAACTGGATAAAAAGGGTGGAATCAAACGCAGTGTACGTGCCAAGCGGGGCGATATTTCGGCAGATAACACCAACCGGTTGCTGACCGTAAAACTTTATGATGTGCGCATCGAAATACCCGACACCAAAGATCCGTATGATGTGTCAAAAACGACGTACGTCAACGCCGAGTATTATCCGATCAAGCTTGATTTTAACAAGGTGCTGAAAGGCAAACCGACCGTGATGAAACGCGGCCAGATGAAAATGGGGCAGCTGATTGATAGCATCCGCAACGTGGATCGAGATTATTCCATGCTGTCGGCGGCGGATCAGCTGATTCAAAAAACGCGACTGATCGTCGAGGCCAACCAGCGGATTTCGGTCGCGGTTGGCTGTTTCAGTTTCATGCTGATCGGCATTCCGCTCGGCGTGAAGTCGCACCGTAAAGAGACGTCCATCGGCATGGTGCTCAGCCTGGCCATTGTTTTTGCCTACTATTTGTTTATCGTGGTCGCTAAATCATTGGCCAACCATCCGGCGCTGCACCCGAATCTGATTTTGTGGATTCCGCTGATCGTCGCGCAGCTATTCGGCCTCTGGATGATCAAGCGCTCCAGCTGATTTTTCCAAACATTGGAAAAAACCGGCACGAAGTTTCCAAGGTTTGGAAAAATTTATTCCGCTTTCTGAAACCAGTGCTGTGTGCGCAGGCAGATTTTAACCAGCATAAGCATGACCGGCACTTCGATCAGTACGCCGACGACCGTGGCGAGCGCTGCGCCCGAGGAAAGCCCGAAGAGCATGACGGCAGTGGCGATGGCGACTTCAAAATGGTTTGATGCGCCGATCATGGCGGCGGGCGCGGCGTCTTCGTAACTCAATTTCAGTAGGCGGGCCGCGCCGTAGCCGAGCGCAAAGATCAGCACGGTCTGAATGAACNNGAATGAACAGCGGAATGGCGATCCACAGAATCGTGAGCGGCTGCTGCAAAATGATTTCCCCTTTAAAGCTGAAGAGAAGCACCAATGTCAGGAGCAGGGCACTGATCGAAACCGGCGTGAGCACATGCAGAAATTTTTCTTTAAACCACTCTTCGCCTTTATGACCCAGGATCCACTTGCGTGAAAAATAACCGGCGACGAGGGGCAGGGCGACGTAGATTCCGACCGATAGCAGCAGCGACTCCCACGGCACCGGCATTTTATTGATGCCCAGCAACCATCCGCCGAGCAGGCCGTAAAGCAGAAGCATGGTCAGCGAGTTAATCGCCACCATCACCAGCGTTAAGCCCTGATTGCCGCGCGCCAGATAGCCCCACACCAGCACCATCGCTGTACAGGGGGCAATTCCGAGCAGAATGGCGCCGGAAATATAGGAGCGATAGAGTTCCACTTCGCTTCCGTCTTTGACGATTTCCGTTCCGGGGATCAGCCCGTGATTATGAAAGAGCGTCAGGAAGAAACCGGCGATCGCAAACATGGTAAACGGTTTGATGCACCAGTTGATGAACAGGGTCAGAAAGACCGGTTTCGGGGTTTTGCCCGCTTTTACAACGGAGGTGAAGTCGATCTTCACCATGATGGGATACATCATGAAAAAGAGACAGATCGCGATCGGGATGGAAACAACCGGCGCGCCGTTTACTGTGATCGCCATACCGTCGAGAGTCTTGGCAAAACCGGGCGCCAGTTTGCCGAGAAAGATGCCGCCGAGAATGCAAAGCCCGACCCAGACGGTCAGGTATCGTTCGAATAGACTGGTCATGTGACGTTCGTTTTTCATGGGTTCTCCTTTGTTTAAAAAAGTGCGTTAAAAAGCAGTCCGACCAGCACGATACCGATCGTTGCGGTGACGATGAAAACCGCAATCAGTCGCGGCTTCATTACTTTGCGAAGCAGAACCATTTCCGGTACGGAAAGCGCGGTGACGGCCATCATGAAGGCGAGGGCGGTGCCCAGCCCGACGCCTTTGCCGATCAGTGCCTCGGCGATCGGAATGGTGCCGAGCGCGTTGGAATAGAGCGGCACGCCGCACAGCACGGCGATGAGGACGCTGAGCGGTTTATCGTCGCCCGCATAGCGCGCCAGAAAATCCGNNCGGACAATGCTGCCGATCTGTTCGGCGGCGTAGGCCAGCCGCTCCTTCTGCGTCATCTCCGGTTTAATTTTATTAAACGCCTCGCCGTTGAACGCTGTGGCTTCCAGATAGGCTTCCGGTTTGAATCGACCGATAACGAGTCCGCTGACGACGCCGATGGCAACGCCGGATACGACATAAGTCAGTGCGATTTTCCAGCCGAAAGAGGCCAGCAGGATGGCGAAGGCGGCTTCGTTGACGATCGGTGAGGTGATGAGAAATGAAAACGTGATGCCGAGTGGAATTCCGGCCTCCACGAATCCGATGAAGATTGGAACCGATGAACAGGAGCAGAACGGTGTCACAATGCCCAGCAGCGAGGCCGCGAAGTTCGCCTTCACGCCTTTGACGTGTGTCAGCATCGCTTTTGTTTTCTGCGGCTGGAACCAGCTTCGCAGATACGAGATCGCAAAGATCATCAGTGACAGCAGGATCAGGATTTTGATCGTGTCGTAGAAGAAGAAATGCAGGCTGCTCCCCAGCGGCGACTCCACCGGCGTTTTAAAAACGCTTTCGACGAGCCACGTGATCAGTTTTTCCAATCCTTGGAACATTACACAGTTTCCTTTTTGTGTGGTTTAGGTAGGGCGAGCTCTCCGAGCGAGCCGCTGTCTAATGAAATACGATCCAGTACATGAGGCCAGTTTGCCGGGTTTTCTATCAGGCCTTTTCTTGCTGGATTCATCCGGATGTAATGACATTTTTCCTCGAATTCAGAATGGTTACGTAAACGGTGCTCAAAGAAGTCTGACTGCCAGTCGATACCCTGATGAATCGCTTGGTAACGCTTCCATGCGGTGATTATTGATCGAACCCCTGCTGACAGGTTAAAGGTTGCAATAAAGTGAATGTGATCCGGCATAACCACCATAAGCCAGAGATACCACCGGTTTTGTTTTTCGTAGAATTCAGCACTGGCGAGCAGCTTCTTAGCTGTGTCGTTTTGCAACAATTGGTTAATGCCTCTTGTCTGGCAGTTGATGGTGATAAAGTGTTTCTCTCCCTGCTGTACCCATGAAGGAATTTCGTGCGGGAGCTTTTTTCTCTTCGGGAGCGGCTCAATCGGAGAGTTCGCCCTACCGGTCATGTTGATATTTTCAGGTCGGACGACGTCTCCGATGGAGTCGGAATTTGGAGCAGATTTTTCCATTATGACGGATTTTCTTCGAGATTACCAGGAAGCTGTTCGACGAAGGCCTTAATCTCATCGCGTACACGGCGGTAGCAGTCCAGTTGCTCTTCTTCACTTGCACCTTGTGCGGCCAGCTCGCGGGCGAGTTTTGGCGGGTCATCGAATCCGTGGTGAATCACCCGCGCTGTGCCCGGAAAGATCGGGCAGTTTTCGGCGGCGTGGCCGCAAACTGTAATGACGACATCGATCGGAATGTCCACCAGGTCGACGATATTCTCAGATTTCTGCCCGGTGATATCGACACCGGCCTCCGCCATCACTTTGACGGCATTCGGATTGAGCCCATGGGTTTCAATGCCGGCGGAGTAGGCTTCAAGCAGATCGCTTTTGAGCGCGCGCGCCCAGCCTTCGGCCATTTGGCTGCGGCAGGAGTTTCCGGTGCAGAGAAAGAGAATTTTGAGTTTGTTGGTCATGGTTGTTTGCATCCTCGTATTTTGATTAATGCCTTCCGGTCAGCTTTGATTTCCTGATCATTCTGAAGTTCGGTTTCCAACCATTGGAAAAGCGGTGCAGCGGCGGTGCGGTTCAGCTTGTAATGAACCCAGCGGCCGTCTTTACGGCTTTGCACCAGTCCGGCGCGGAGCAGCACGTCCATATGGCGCGAGGCAGTGGCACCGGTGATCTTCAGCAATTCGATAATGTGGCAGGCGCATAGTTCGTCCTGTGTCATCAGGGCGACGGCAACCCGAAGCCGGTTACGGTCGGAGAGGGCTTTCATCATGTCCAGATGTTTATTCATGCAATCGTTATACTTAGTTGTTTGGCTAAATGTCAAACTGTTAATCTGCGCTAAAATCAGAGAATCGGATTGCGCTTACAGCGGCTCCCGGCCTACAGTCATCGCTCTTTTTGCGTTACAGGACGGAATCGTTATGAGTTTGGAGAAAGAAATTGCGAAACGGCGGACGATTGCGATTATTTCGCACCCGGATGCCGGAAAAACGACGTTGACGGAAAAGCTGCTGCTGTACGGCGGCGCGCTTCAGCTGGCCGGATCGGTAACGGCGCGTAAAAGCCAGCGCTCGACGACCTCCGACTGGATGGCGCTGGAAAAACAGCGTGGCATTTCCGTTACCTCAACCGTACTGCAGTTCGAATATCGCGACTGCTGCATCAATTTGCTGGATACACCCGGCCATCGTGACTTTTCTGAAGACACCTATCGTGTGCTGATGGCGGTCGATTCGGTGGTGATGGTGATCGATGCCGCCAAAGGAATCGAAAGCCAGACGCGCAAGCTGTTTGAAATCTGCCGGATGCGGGGCATCCCGATTTTCACCTTCATGAACAAGCTCGACCGTCCGTCGCGCGATGCACTCTCACTGATCGACGAGCTGGAACAAACGCTCCAGCTTCGGGTTTGCGCGATGAACTGGCCGCTGGGCAACGGCCCTGATTTTCAGGGCGTGTATGACCGGCAGGCAAAACAGGCCCACTTTTTTGAACGCACGGATCATGGCTCGTACCGCGCGCCGGTCGCGTTACATGCGGTCACCGATCCGCTGGTGCGCACTCGGAT
>DINM01000156.1:2577-5819 GCA_002423675.1 Verrucomicrobia bacterium UBA5540 | reverse complement strand
GTTGTGCTTGCCGCCGGCGCGGATGCATTTCTGGGTGTCGGCGGCGCGGCCGGGTTTGTAGGGGCAGTGAGACTGGCCGAGGAAGATCGGGACGAACTGGTTCATCCCCGCGTTGGTGAAGAGCAGGTTGGGCGAGTCGGGCAGGAGGCTGCCGGATTTGACGATGGTGTGCTGCTTCGACTGGAAGAAGTCGAGGAACGACTGGCGGATTTCACTGGAAGTCATAGTTTAGTTCTCAGTTCAGGGTTCAGAGTTCTCGGTTAAAGAAGGCGGGAATTTAGCATGAACAGCCCTGATTTCACGGATTTTTTCTATTTTTCCAATGATTGGAAAACCGCCGGATCCTTCTTGGATTAGATTTCCGTTTGACCGGGGCGGGGGCGGATGCAACAATTCGGCTCAACTTTATCCGGAACCAGGGAGTGTATGGGATATGAGTGATTGGATTGGCCATGAATGCGGCATCGCCGCGATCCGGCTTTTAAAGCCGTTCGAGTACTACGTCGAGAAGTACGGTTCCCCTACGTTTGCAATCAACCGCCTGTATCTGCTGATGGAGAAACAGCATAACCGCGGACAGGACGGCGCGGGCGCGGCGGTGGTGAAGCTGGATGTTGAACCGGGAAACCCGTTTATCTTTCGCGCCCGTGCGGCGGATAAAGACCCGATTATCGAGGTGCATCAGCATATGCTGAAGTCGCTGGCGGAGTCGCAGGCGGAGAATCCGGCGCAAGCGAATGATCCGGTCTGGCTGAAGCGCAACGCGAAGTTTGCCGGCGAGCTGCTTTTAGGTCATCTGCGCTACGGCACGCGCGGCCGCGGCGGCATTTCGTTCTGTCACCCGTTTCTGCGCCAAAGCAACTGGCGCAGCCGCAATCTGGTGCTGGCGGGTAATTTCAACCTGACGAATAACGATCAGCTGTTCGAGACGCTGGTGGAGCTGGGGCAGCATCCGCGCAACGAAACCGACACGGTGATGGTGCTGGAAAAGATCGGCCATTTCCTCGACGAGGAAAACGACCGCCTGTTTCGCGAGTTCCGCAAGGAAGGGCTGGAGCGCGCGAAGATTTCTGAACANNCGGTGCTGAAGCGCGCAGTAAAGAATTTTGACGGCGGCTACACGATGGCGGGCATTATCGGTAACGGCGACCTGTTTGTGCTGCGCGATGCCTGTGGTATCCGCCCCGGATTTTTCTATCAGGACGACGAGTTTGTGGTGGTGGCCTCGGAGCGACCCGCGATTCAGACGGCGTTTAATGTGCCGATTGAGTCGGTGCAGGAGATTCAGCCGGGGCATGCGCTGATTGTGCGCCGCAACGGCGAGGTGCTGCACGAGCAGATTTCTGAAGCTCAGGAGATCAAGCCGTGCTCCTTCGAGCGCATCTATTTTTCGCGCGGAACCGACCGCGATATCTACAGCGAGCGCAAACAGCTTGGCCGCCAGCTGACCGATCCGGTGCTCAAGGCGATCGACTACGATCTCGATAATACGGTGTTTTCCTACATTCCGAACACGGCGGACGCCGCATTTTACGGGCTGATGGAAGGCGCGAAAGCCTATGTGGCCGAGCGGGCGAAATATCACATTCTGCACGAGAAAAATCTTTCGCCGGAGCGCATCGCCGAGCTGATCAACTATCAGCCGCGCATGGAAAAGATTATGACGAAGGACGCCAAGCTGCGCACCTTTATCACGGCCGACTCCGACCGGCGCGAGCTGGTCTCGCTGGTGTATGACACGACGTACGGTGTGGTGAAAAAGACCGACACGCTGGTGATTCTCGACGACTCCATCGTGCGCGGCACGACGCTGCGCGAAAGCATTTTGCGGATTCTTGACCGGTTGAGCCCGAAGAAAATCGTGGTCGTCTCGTCGGCTCCGCAGATCCGCTATCCGGACTGCTACGGCATCGATATGTCGAAGCTGAAGGATTTTGTCGCTTTCCAGGCGGCGATTGCGCTGACCAAAGAGAAGGGCCGCGAGGCGGTGCTGAAGCAGATTTATGACGCCTGTAAAGCGAGTCTGGAGCTGCCGCGCGATCAGGTGAAGGACGAAGTCAAAGCACTTTATGCGCCGTTCACGCCTGCCGACATCGAGAAAAAGATCGCTCAGATTCTGCGTCCGCCGGATCTGAAGGCACAGTTCCAGGTGATCTATCAAAGCATCGAAGGCCTGCACGCCGCCTGCCCGAACCATAAGGGCGACTGGTATTTCACCGGCGACTACCCGACACCCGGCGGCAACCGCGTCGTCAACCGTTCGTTCGTCAACTTTATGGAAAACAGCGACGCAAGAGCTTATTAAGGACGGGTTTTCCAACATTGGAAAATCCGGGATTAAAAATTCCAAAGATTGGAACCCGCATGGAAACGAGACCGAAGCTGACCGACTTTGACCTATTCCTGCACGGCAAGGGGACGCACTACCGTATTTACGAAAAGCTCGGCGCGCACCTGCTGGAAGAGGACGGAAAGCCCGGCGCGTATTTTGCCGTCTGGGCTCCCAATGCGCAGAATGTCAGCGTAATCGGCTCGTTCAATAACTGGGAGGCGTGGATTCATCCGATGACGCCGATCAACGGTTCCGGCGTCTGGGAGCTGTTTGTCCCCGGTGTCAAAGAAGGCGACCAGTATAAATTTGAGATCAAAGGCCCGGACGGATTCTGGGCGCAGAAGTCCGACCCGTACGCCTTCGCCGCCGAAGTCCGCCCGCGCACGGCATCGGTCGTTTTTGATCTGAAGAAATATCAGTGGAATGATTCTTCATGGATCGCCCGGCGCGCGCAGACGAAGTGGCATGAAAAACCGGTCAGCGTGTATGAAATTCACCTCGGTTCGTGGAAACGTAATGTTGAAGAAGGGAACCGCTGGCTGACGTATCGTGAACTGGCCGATCAGCTGGTGCCGTATGTTAAGGAGATGGGCTATACGCATGTTGAACTGATGCCGATTGCCGAGCATCCGTTTGACGGATCNNGGCGAGCACATGGACTGGGGCACGCTGATTTTTAACTACGGTCGTAATGAAGTCAGCGGGTTCCTGCTTTCCAATGCCGTCTTCTGGGCGCACGAATATCACATCGATGGCCTGCGCGTCGATGCAGTCGCCAGCATGCTTTATCTCGATTACTCGCGCGAAGCCGGTCAGTGGATTCCCAACCAGTACGGTGGACGAGAAAATCTGGAAGCGATCGAATTCATCAAGCACTTCAACAGCATCGTGCACGCAGAATGTCCCGGCT
>DINM01000156.1:454-2528 GCA_002423675.1 Verrucomicrobia bacterium UBA5540 | reverse complement strand
ATCCCGGTAAAAAGCTGCTCTTCATGGGTTGCGAAATCGGCCAGTGGCGCGAGTGGGATGCCGCGACCAGCCTCGATTGGAACCTGTTGGATTATGAGCCGCACCAAAAACTCAAAAAGCTGGTAGCCAAACTCAATAACCTCTACACAAGTGAATCCGCGCTCTATGACATTGAATCGTCATGGGAAGGTTTCGACTGGATTGATTTCCATGACGCGGAGAGTTCCGTGGTCTGCTTTTTGCGAAAAGGCCGCGACCCCAAGGAAATCATCGTCTGCGCGCTCAACCTGACGCCGACGCCGCGCCCGGGCTACCGGATCGGTCTGCCCGAAGCCGGGCATTGGAAGATGATTTTAAACACAGATGCTTCGGTTTATGGCGGAAGCGACGCCGGCCCGAAAGAGGGCTGCGTTTACGATGCGCATCATCTGCCGTGGCACGGCAAAGGGTTTTCGATTCAGCTCGATCTGCCGCCGCTCGGCGTCCTCATGCTTAAGTTCCAGCGTTGAAGTTCCAAACATTGGAAAAAAGTTTCCAACAGTTGGAAAAAACGCGGCCAGATTTCCAATGTTTGGAAAGCTTTTGGCCATATAAAATACAAATCTGACTTTGATACAAAAATCAGTAAATATAGCCCATTATTGTCTGATTAATTTGTCAAAGAATACAAATCTGTACTTCTGGTTGGATGGATCGGGTGAACTTCCGATCGCTGGGTTATTTGTAATCCATTATTATCAAACTATTAAGCGTGTTATACGACGCTGAGATTCTAATACAGGGCATAAAACCTGCTTTTTATCCTCCTTTATTTTTCGCCGGATTAAAAACATTTTTGTTCATTCGGCAGGTTGATGCACAGCAACTGATAAACGGAGGAAAACAAAGATGTGGATAAAACGACGGTGGATACGATTTTTTATTACGCTTTTGTCGGTCGGGTTTCTGGCCGGATCAGCTTTTGCGGGAGAGAATGCTCCTGATGAACTGGCGCAATCGTCCAATACGCTGTTCATTCTGATCGGTGCGATCCTGATTCTGGCGATGCACGGCGGGTTTGCGTTTCTGGAAGTCGGTTCCGTTCGCCGTAAAAACCAGGTGAACGCGCTGAACAAAATCATCTGTGAATGGGGCTTTTCGACGATTGTCTATTTTCTAATCGGCTATCCGATTGCTCGCGGTGTTTCGTTTCTGGTTCCGGTTGAAACGCTGTCGGTGGATCACGGTTTTGCCTATGTGAAGTTTTTCCTGCTGCTCGGCTTTGCAGCCTGCATTCCCGCCATCATTTCCGGCGGAGTCGCCGAGCGTTCGAAGTTCTGGACCAACGCGCTGGCGGGCAGTATTTTTGTCGGGCTGGTTTATCCGCTGGTCGAAGGCTCTCTCTGGGGACGTTTTTCGAACACACTGGCGGGCGCAAGCGGGTGGCTGGCGAACACCTTCGGTGCGCCGTTTCACGACTATGCCGGCTCCGTGGTGGTGCACGCCGTCGGCGGCTGGCTGGCGTTGCCGGCGATTATGCTGCTCGGCGCACGTCTGAAGCGCTACGAGACCAATTCCATCAAGGTCAGCAGCATTCCGTTTCTTGCGTTGGGCAGCTGGGTGCTGATTGTCGGCTGGTTCGGTTTTAATGTGATGAGCGCCGGTTCGATTGAAGCGATTTCCGGTCTGGTGGCGATCAACTCGCTGATGGCGATGGTTGGCGGGACGGTTGCCGCGATGCTGGTTTCTAAAAACGACGCGGGCTTCGTGCACAACGGCGCGCTGGCGGGGCTGGTGGCCATTTGCGCCGGGGCGGATCTTTATCATCCGGTGAGCGCGCTGGTGGTCGGTGCCGTTGCGGGGGCGATTTTTGTATTCCTTTTCGAAACGGAAACCGGCAAGTGGCAGGTTGACGACGTGCTTGGCGTCTGGCCGCTGCATGGCGTCTGTGGTGCATGGGGCGGAATTGCAGCGGGTATTTTCGGTCAGACGGCTCTCGGCGGAACGGGCGGCGTTTCCTTTTTCTCTCAGCTGATTGTGACTGCGGCGGTGGTTGTCTTCTGTCTGATTGCCAGCACGCTGGTGTACGGTCTGT
>DINM01000156.1:0-280 GCA_002423675.1 Verrucomicrobia bacterium UBA5540 | reverse complement strand
TCCGCATTCGCACCGACGAAACCGGCTCCGACGCGATTGGATAGGAAGATTGGCGTTTTGGGTTAATGGAGTGGTGGAGTGCTGAAATTTCAGTGCTCCACCCTTTCTATTTCTGAGGTACGCCTTCCTGGTACTGCGGAATATCGTCACAGATTTCATGCCACGGGGCTTTGGCTTTAACCCAGATGTGCACATAATTCCTCCGATGCTGTTGTGTCGAACCGAAAGGGTAGGAGTCGGGGCTGTAGTTGTCAATACGGGCCGGGGTTTCCAATGTTTG
>DINM01000025.1:34699-38405 GCA_002423675.1 Verrucomicrobia bacterium UBA5540 | reverse complement strand
AAGCCGATGACAGGGTTGTTTTGGCCGAGCCGTTGCTGGATGCGTTGAGAATCTGTTGTAAAAACGCGGTTCCGCTGGAAGTTGTGATCCGCCAGGTTACGGCATTTACGCATGAGCGGCGAATTGAAATCGTTCGGGCCCTGAAGGCGGGGGCTTTGTCATATAATCAACTGCTTGAGCTGAGCGGTATGACCTCGTCGGCATTATCCAGACATTTGAGTAAACTGGAGAAGCGGGGGGTTGTTGACCGAACCGGAGACCTGTACCGTTTGATGAAACCGCGCGGCAAGCTTGGATTAATGTTGCTGAAAACCGCTTGCGGTGGCTGATAACAAAAACGGTTGGGGAGAGAAATGTGATGAGCCGGTTTAAGCCAGATGATTTGCGGAGTGTTTATGACGGCTTTGCGCCGGAGTATGACCAGGGTCGAGAGCAGTTCAACAACCGCGCGCAACTTGAGATGCTGGCAGGACGGATTCCAAAGCAGGCGGATATACTGGATGCGGGCTGCGGCTCTGGACAGCCGGTGCTGCGATTTTTTGCGGACTGCGGACATCGTGTAACGGGAACCGATATTTCACCGGCGATGCTTGAACTGGCGGCAAAGCATGTCCCGGAAGCGGCGTTGNNTTGAAACGGACAGCGCGTCGCTTGAGTTTGAGGCGGAATCGTTTGATCTGATTACCTCGTTCTATTCGCTGTTTCATCTGGATATGGGAAAGCAGCGCCGTGTGTTTTCCGGATTCTCAAGGCTGTTGCGTCGCGGCGGACTGGCTTACTTCACGCTGGCTTCATCGGAATACACCGGCGCGCCCGAGTTCGCCGGAACAAAAGAGTTTGCCGGGGTGGAGTTGCCGTACAGTCATGTAACGCCCGAAGACTATCGGCGGATTTTTAAAGAGACCGGGTTTGCTGTTGAATCGATGGAACATCTGTTAATCGGCGGAGAGATTCTGTTGTGGGTTCTTCTGCGTAAATTTTGAAAAAAGCAGATCGTAGGTGGCGTCGAGCGCCTCGGGCATGACGCGCGGGCCGCCGAGTACCGGCATAAAGTTGGTGTCGCCAACCCAGCGCGGAACAATGTGCTGGTGCAGGTGATCCTTCAACCCCGCACCGGCGGATTCACCCAGGTTGATTCCAATGTTGAAGCCCTGTGGCTTCATCGCCTTGCGCAATACGTCGAGCGAACGGGCGGTTAGTGCCGCTATTTCCAGCGTTTCTTCCTCTGTGAGATCACTTGGTTCAGCCACATGGCGATAGGGTGTCACCATCAGGTGGCCGCTGTTATAGGGATAGCGGTTCATTACAACAGCGCAGGTTTTTCCGCGATAGAGAAGCAGATTCTCCCAATCGCGGCTTTCTTCAAAAATCCGGCAGAGAAAGCAGGAGTCCTCTTTTTCTCCGCGGATGTAATCGATTCTCCACGGTGCCCAGAGCGGGCGCGTGATTCCATTCTCCTGTTTGTTGCTCATGGGCAAAGATTATGATTAAGATGTCCCGTCAACGCAAATAAGGAATTCAACCTGTGGCCGTAAAACTGATCCATGGAACCGACGAATATCTGGTGAGTCATAACGCCCGTAAGGCCGTTAATACGCTTTGCCCGGAAAGTGAACAGACGCTGAGTCTGGAAACAGTAGACGGCGATGTGAAAACCATCGACGAGGCTGTAACTGCTCTGAAGACCTGTATCGGGGCTTTACGAACGATCGGATTGTTCGGCGGACAGAAAACCGTCTGGCTTCGCGATGTTTCGATTTTCAAAGATGCGGTGATTAGTAAAAACAAGGCGGTTAAGGATCTGTTGGGCCAGCTGGCCGCCGACATTAAAAAAGGCCTTCCGGACGGACAGAATCTGATTATTNNGCGTTCTATAAGGTTTGCGAGGCGGCGGGTGTGGTCGAAGCCTATGACCTGCCGGAGCAGGACTATAAGAAAAAGCCGGTCATCCGTGAGCGGGCGCAGGCCCTGTTTGCCAAAGCGAAATGCCGCATCGGCCCCGGCGCGCTCGACCTCTTTCTGGAAAAGGTCGGCACCGATACACGCCAACTGGTGATGGAAGCCGAAAAGCTGATGCTTTACATCGGCGACCGCAAGGAAATCACCGTAGACGATGTCAAAGCGATTACCTCATCCTCGTCTGAAGCAATTTCATGGGATTTTACCGATGCGCTCGGCGAACGGCGGCTGGATGAAGCGCTCAAAATTCTGCGCCAGTTGATTTTCCAAGGTGAGGCACCTATCGGTCTGATGTTTGCAATCGAAAGCCTCTATCAAAATCTGATGCAGTATCGTGCGTACATCGACCAAGGCTGGCTGAAACTTTCCAGCGGCTATGGTGCGGGCGCCGTTCAGTGGAGTAACGATCCTGAAATGGAGAAAATGTTCTCACAGCTTCCATCCGATCCGCGCGGAATTCACTGGTTCCGCACCTCCAAGCTCGGGGGACAGGCCAAAAACTACAGTGCCGAAGAGTTGCGCCGTTGCCAGAAGCGCCTGCTCGAAACCCATGAACAGCTCGTTTCCAGCGGGGTTCCGCAGCAGCTGATTCTTGAAATGCTCGTCATCAAACTGATCGCAAAAGTATGAGTATTCGCGATAACCTCGAAGCAATCGAAGTACGCATTGCAAATGCCTGTGAACGGGAAGGACGACGTCGTGATGACGTGAGGCTGGTGGCGGTTTCGAAAACCAAACCGGCGGAGGCTGTAATCGAAGCCGTTGAAGCCGGACAGATTGTTTTTGGCGAAAATAAGGTGCAGGAGGCACGGGCCAAGATTCCTCTTTGCCCCGGCTATCTGCAATGGCATTTGATCGGCCATTTGCAGAGCAATAAGGCGCGTATTGCCGCTTCCGGAATTTTCCAGATGATTCATTCGGTCGATTCCGAAAAGCTCCTTCGCGCGCTCGATGAATATGCCGCCGTTTCGCTTCCAGTGCTGATTCAGGTTAATGTTTCCGGCGAAGGATCAAAAGACGGTTGCGCGCCGGATGAAGCCGCCGCACTGATCGATGTTGCCAACCAGTGTTCCAAGGTCGAAGTCCATGGCCTGATGACGATTCCGCCGTTTACGCCCGATCCCGAAAAAGCGCGCGTCCATTTTTCCAACCTTCGGAAACTCCGTGATCGGCTCCAGCAGGAAACCGGCACGCCGCTGCCCGAACTCTCCATGGGCATGTCGCACGATTTTGAAATCGCGATCGCCGAAGGTGCGACCTATATTCGGGTCGGCTCGGATATTTTTGGAGGACGCTCATGAGTATTATGGAATCAAAAGTTGTTTTTATCGGCGCGGGCAATATGGCGGAGGCCATTGTCAGCGGTATGGTGGCCGCACAGTTTTGCGCTCCGGAAAAAATCATCATGACGGACGTCCGCCCGGAGCGGCTNNGTGTCGTCAAAAATGCAGAAATCGTTCTGTTAGCGGTTAAGCCGCAGATGCTGGCGGATGTACTCGTCGAAATTGCGCCGGTGCTTCGCAAAGAGACGCTCGTTATCAGTATTGCGGCGGGAATCCCAATGTTGAAAATTGAAAATCTTCTCGGCGGAGACTGCCGTGTGGTGCGCGTTATGCCGAATACACCGGCGCTGGTCGGGCAGGGCGCTTCCGCACTTGCAGCCGGTTCCAATGCAGATGAAGCCGATCTGGAAGTGGCGGAAACGATTCTCGGTTGTGTTGGATTGACGGTGCGGGTCAAAGAAAAT
>DINM01000025.1:33841-34464 GCA_002423675.1 Verrucomicrobia bacterium UBA5540 | reverse complement strand
TTATCCTGCGCGATGAAACCGAAACCTTTTTCAGAATTAAACCACTTCACTGTACCATTTACTACTTCAGACATATTTACTACCTATGTTATCATCACCGGTTTTTGGCCGGTGTTACTAAACCCCTGAAATTGTTGAACAGGGGCCACACAAAACCGGAAGAAAGCCTCGCCTCCTTCCACAGTGACAAAGGTTCTAGGCCAAATTGAACAGAACGCAAGGTTTATCGTTCGGGCAAAATGGCGGTCCGGTCGCCGCCGGGTACGCTTTCTAACGGCAGGNNCTGATGGAAGATTCCGGAGAAGCGGCCGATGTACTGCGAGCGAAAGTGACGTCCAAAGGCGGAACCACGGAAGCGGCTATCCGCTCACTCGACGAATCCGGCGTTAAAGAATCCGTTGTTCAGGCTCTGCTGGCCGCACAGAAGCGTTCGGTTGAGCTGTCCAAATAAAAAACGCACCCGGGTTTCCAATGTTTGGAAAATTCCGGGCGCGCAGTTGCCTTTTACGACGACTAGGCTGCGGTCACATTGGACGCCTGAAGGCCTTTGGCGCCCTGGCTGACTTCCATCGTTACCGCCTGGCCATCGGCCAGTGTAGTGTTTCCGTTGATCGCTGAGTGAT
>DINM01000025.1:24569-33735 GCA_002423675.1 Verrucomicrobia bacterium UBA5540 | reverse complement strand
AGCTCATTCGTAATGAGCAGGTCATCGGTTCGACTCCGATCATTGGCTCCAAAAAATCGACTTCTCCCCAGGCGGGGCCATTGCAAAATTCAGGCAGCGCGGAGAGTAGCGAGGGCGGTGCGGCGGACGTGCGGGGGCAGGTCGAACTGCCAGGTTACGAATTTTTCCATTACGCGGTCAATTTGTGAGAGACATTCCGGATGGCTGGGTGTCTCTAAAATTTCTTCAGGCGTTTCCGCCATCTGATAGGTTTTAAGCAGTGCAACGGCTTCGGGGGCGAGCGGCGAGGCGGGAATCCGGTGTTCGCGTGCATAGNNGTGGAGTCGTTCAGTTGCACGAGTTGTCCCTGAAACTCAGCAAATTTCAGATCGAACCAGACGAGGAAGGCGGGATGTCTGCCGTACTCTTCGGCATATCCGAGCATTTCTTCAAAAAATTCAAAGCGGCCCGGCTCGTGGCCGTGGCGCGGCGTGGTTTTGGTAAACAGGGCGGAAAGATATCCGGCGGTGGCGCAGGCGCGCCAGTCGGTGCGGAAAACGCTCCGCGCATGGACCATGGAACATTCTTTGGCGATGTGCGTTCCGCGCTCGGTGCGGTCATAGAAGAGCAGTTCGCTGGTAGAGAAAAAATCATACTGTCCGCGAAAGAGGCTGTTTTTGCGCTGATCGCCCTTGATGGTGGTCGAGAGTTTTCCGTAGTGTGCGGTGAGCCAGGTGACGATGCGCGAGGTGTTCGAAACATTGGTCCAGTAAAGCGGAACCGCTGACGTTTTTACGATCATGACTAGACCGGAATATGAGTACCGAGCAGCAGGAAGGTGACCCCGTAATAGATCAGCAGGGCAAAAATGTCATTGGAAGCACTGACGAACGGACCGGAGGCGACGGCCGGGTCGATTTTGAAGCGGTTCAAGACAAGCGGTACAAAGGCCCCGAAAATTGCGGNNGATTATAAATCGCGCCCATCCGCCGATCACGGCTCCGCAAATGAGGCCCATCAACATACCGGTTGCCATTTCGCGGAAGAGCAGGCGGTAGAGCTTTTTCTCGTTGAACGAGCCGACGGCCAACCCGCGGATAATCAGGGTGGACGACTGGATGCCGGTATTTCCGCCCATGCCCATCACGATCGGCACAAAAAAGCTGAGCGCGAGAACCTCGAGGGTTGTGATGCGGAGCATGAAGGCTTTGAGAATTGCGCTGGTGATAAAGCCGGTGGTGAGGGTGATCAACAGCCATGGCAGGCGGGCGCGGCAGGCCTGCAGAGGCGAAGAGTATTCGAGCTCTTCTTCGGTCGAACCGGCCAGTTTGAAAATGTCTTCCGATGCCTCTTCTTCCAGCACGTCCACCATGTCGTCAATCGTAATGCGCCCGACCAGCCGCCCGTGCGGATCCAGAACCGGCAGTGAGTTGAGGTCGTATTTCGACATCATCTGCGCAGCCTCTTCCTGGTCGGTGTCGGTTTGCGCGGCGAACGGAACGGATTCGGTCAGATCGCTCAGAGGTTTTTGCCGGTTTTCGACTTTGAGCAGAATCCAGAGCCCGACACTGCCGNNTAAACCGGTTCATCAGTGTCCAGCCGACCGATATGGTCGAGTGCTTGCTGCGCCGTCTGTGTTCCATGCAGAGCGACGAAATCGGTGTTCATGATGCCACCGGCGGTGTCTTCGTCGTAACGCAGTAACTCGCGGACTTCTTCGGAATCCGCTTTATTCATCAGGCTGAGAACTGCGGCGGTCTTCTTGTCCTCGAGCTCGCCCAGCAGGTCGGCGGCATCGTCCGGTGCCATTTCATCGACGATGTCAAAAATTTCTTTCGCCGTCAGGTCCTCGAGCAGATCCGCTTCGGTGGAATCGGTCATTTCCGAGATCACGTCAGCCTTCATCTCATCAGACAGCATGTCGAAAATACGCGGCTGATCATCATCGGGGGAGTGCTCAATGATATCGGCAATGTCGGCTGGATGCAGTTTGGCCAGCAGTTCGGGGAGTTCGGTCCAGAGCTGGTTGCGGATGCAGTGCTGAATGGGATCTTTGACGGTGCTGTCCATGGGTTCCTTCTAGCCTAAAGGGCAGTTCGAGAGGCATCCTATCCTCAACCTCTTCGGAGGCCAAGCCTCTTTCCCAACATTGGAAGCTTTGGCCTCAAAAACGAAATTTGGTGTACTTTTCCGGTGAATGATGTTTCTTTTTGCGCATGTTACTCAACAAAACCATACGGCTTTTTTTGGACAGCATCGGTCGGCGGGAGGAATATGAGTTTTATCTCAACAAATTCCAATCTGCCGGAACCGATTGCTTTGCGTTACTCGTCCCCGATCTCGAAAGTCTCGAGCAGGGCGCCGAAGCGCTGGCCTTCGATTTGCACTTTCTGCTCAAACTGGGTTTACGACCCGCTGTTGTTCTGTGCGGAGCCGCCGCCGAAACGCAATGGAGTCTCCTGAAGGAGAATTCGCTTTTTGAGCGCACCGTTTTTCCAAACCTTGGAAACAACGAAAAGGGCATCCCGGTCTNNCGTCGAAGAAAACTTCCAACCCTTGGAAAGTTTGCTGCAAAAAGTTCCAACCATTGGAAGACGGGTACACTTCATCCGTGCTGCAGGCGGTCTGAGCACAGAATATTGTTATGTTCAGAAGCCCTCGACGGAATTTCGGTCCGAAGACCAGCCGCTCGTTGAAACCGCGTCGGCGCTGCTCGCCGCCCGGCCCGGGGCCCACATTTCTGTCACCTCGCCGATCAACCTGCTCGAAGAAATTTTCACCGTCAAAGGTGCGGGTACCGTTTTCCGTCGCGGATCAACCCTTCTTTCGGATCATGCCGATTCTGAAAAGCTGCTGGCGCTGCTCGAAGAAAGTTTTAAACGCAAACCCAAAGAAGGCGTTTTGGCAGACGTCACTCAAGTATACTTCGAAAAAAACTATCGCGGTGCAGCTCTGCTTGAACAGCATCCGGAAGGTCTCTACCTTTCTAAATTCGCGGTTGGCCCCGAAGCGCGCGGCGAAGGTTTAGCGCAAGAGCTGTGGGATCAGGTTTGCAAAAACCATTCCGCCTTTTTCTGGCGTTCGCGCAAAGGAAATTCCGTCAACCAATGGTACGACCGGCACGCCGACGGACGGCATACCGTCGGCGACTGGACGGTCTTCTGGCGCGGCATGGACGCCGCTGCCATTCCCGGCCTGATTGCCTTCTGCGTCTCCCGTCCCGCCGACTTTGTGTGAAATCTAACCGCCGCAATCACGTCCTCGAAGAGATCCTGCAATGATGATTCATGTATCGTAATACGATATATAGACAGGCTTGCACAATCCGGGGGGGAGGGCAGGAATCTCAGCCTCAAAAAGGCACAAAAAACACAAAAATTCAACCGAGGGATAATTATAACTGCCCTTTGAGGTAGGCAAGGCGTTTGGGTTCGGGAAAGCGCTCAATGGCATAGCGAAGCATCGTGCGCGGCATCTGTTTATAGCGCGGCAACAGAAAGGCTTCTTCAGCTTTGAGGTTGCGGTTGCCCACTTCGCGTAGCATCCAGCCGACCGCCTTGTGCATGAGGTCTTCTTTGTCGTTCAACAAGATATCAGCGATGGCGAGTGTGTTGTCGAACTGATTTCGTCGGATGAAATAAAACGTGGCGATAATGGCGATGCGCCGCTCCCAGAGGCTTTTGGACTTTGCCAGTTTGGTTAGCGGTTTACGGTCCCGCTCGAAAAGATGTGCACCGACAATCTGCGCGGCGGAACCATCGACCAGATCCCAGTTGTTGATACGGTGCGTGTTGGCGAGGTAGGCGCGATAGATGGCGGCTCCGTTCTGGTCTGCTTGCAGAACCATGACGAGCAGGGCGAGCAATCGCGCTTCATGCAGCGGCGATTGCAACAGTTCGACGGCATCGTCGAGTGAGATGTCGCGATGCCCTTTGGCCAGTTTTCGCAGAACGGGAACTTTGATACCGAGAAACACATCGCCTTCGCCGTACTGTCCTGGGCCGGTCTTGAAAAACCGCTGCGCATGTTCAGCGGCGGTCTTATTTCCCAGCGCCTTCAACTGCTTCGTGAGTTTCTCTCCCGTGGTCATGGGGAAGTTTTAACCGCGAATGGACGCGAATAAACGCGAATTTTTCAGTGTTTGGGAGCTGTTGCGCAACTGCTCGTTTTATTTTTTAAATATTGGAGAGAATGATGAACACAACGTTCGACCTATTTGTTCGGTTATTTTCGAATGCGCAAATTGCTCGATCGAATTTCCCCATTACGCGTATAGGTATTCATTAAGGATTGAACGATTAGCTTATCAGATTCTTCTGCGCATGGACCCAGTGTTACTTCTATTGAATCTAGAGCTATTGGATCTAACGCCAAATCAAAGTGGGGTATGTTTGGAAGATTTTTTTCGCGCACAGATTTGGCAAGGTGATGATGCAGATTATTTCCAAAATCAGGCGAAGTTGGCGATTTATCGTATGGGGGCAGTATGAACAACGAAAAGCGGATTTCATTTTGAAACGCCCAGATTTCATTTTTTATCCTTGGGAGTTTGGTAAAGCTCATAGAAAGGTTTTGTGTGCCAGGGAATGCCTTGTTGTCGGTAATGGTCATGTATTTTCTGCGCTCGGCAATAGGATCTTTGGTATATTCAACCTCGCCAGAGAAAGAGTCCGCGAATAGTGGGAAGATCAAGTAGTTAGGTGTTTGTATTTGTTCAAAAGTTACTGGTGATGGAAATGAGCCATCTGTAGCTAAACCGCAGCCGGGAGGGAATGCCATTCCACTAAGCGTAAAGGGGTTATCTTTTAGTCCAATGCGAACTCCATATTTTTTGTCACTATATATGTGCCAGAGTGCGACATTTTCTTCTTCGGATTTTTCCCAGCAACTTACAAAAAAATAGGGAAGAGGATTAAAAAGATCAGACATGTCCAATTCCTCTAGATCATCGAGGGTATCCAGTCGGCTAAACCGGATTTTTTGTGAATCCAGAATCAGCGCTAATTTTTGGATCGTTGTGTAATGGTAGATCATTAAATGCGTTCGGGCGTTTCGATACCCAATAACGTGAGGCCTTTTTTGAGGACGGCGGCAGTGAGGGCGCAGAGGCGGATGCGACTTTCGCGCGGGCCTTCGTCGGCTTTGAGGAACGGGACGTTCTGGTAGAAGGAGCTGTAAGCTTGCGAGAGGTCGAAGAGATAANNCCGGCGGCGGGGAAGCGGGTGAGTTTGAGAGCCAAACGACGTTCCTGTTTTTCGGTGAGGACGATGGGGAATTCATCGGGATTTTTTCCGGGGAATTGCGCGGCGTATTTGTCGCGGACGGAGGCGATGCGGGCGTAGGCATACTGGAGGTACGGCGCGGAGTTGCCGTCCATGGCTAGCGCTTTTTCCCAGGTGAAGGTGACGAGGCTCTGCGGGTTCTGGCTGAGGTCGGTGTATTTGATGGCGCCGATGCCGACGGCGCGGGCAACTTCTTTCTGCTGCGTTTCGTCCATTTCCGGGCTGGAGGCTTTGACAACTTCGAGCGCGCGGGCTTCGGCTTCATTGAGCAGCGCTTCGAGTTTGATGACGTTGCCTTCGCGGGTGGAGAAGGTGGCTTCGGGCAGGCGCATGAGGCCGAACCAGACATGGGTGAGTTTGGTGGGGATGCCGAGTTTTTTGCAGATGTGGAAGAACTGCTTGAAGTGAAGTTGCTGGCGTTCGTCGGTGACGTAGATGATTTCCGAGGGTTGGAACTCTTCGATGCGGGAGATGACGGTGGCGATATCGTTGGTGGTGTAGTTGTAGCCGCCGTCGGATTTGCGGACGATGGCGACGTTGAGGCCGTCGTCTTCGAGGTTGCAGACGAGCGCGCCTTGGCTTTCGCTGGCGAGTCCTTTTTGTTTGAGCAGGTCAACGGTTCCGGCGAGCCGGTCGTTGTAGAAGCTTTCGCCGCGGTAGAGGTCGAAGGAGACGTCGAGCCGTTTATAGATGCGGTTGAATTCGCCGAGAGTGAGTTCGATGAATTTTTCCCAGAGCGCACGGTTTTCGGCGTCGCCCTGTTGGAGTTTGACGAGCTCGGCTTTGGCGCGGTCGCGCCAGGTTTCGTCTTCTTTGGAGAGGTTGTAGCTTTTGACGTAGATGCGTTCGAGTTCTTCGACGGGAGCGGTTTTTAAAGCCTCCTGATCGGCGAATTCGCGGTAGCCGAGGATGATGAGGCCGAACTGCGTTCCCCAGTCGCCGAGGTGGTTGTCGGCGATGACGTTGTAGCCGAGCGCTCGGTGCAGCCGGTCGAGGGAATTGCCGATGACGGTGGAGCGGATGTGGCCGATGTGCATCGGCTTGGCGACATTGGGGCTGGAGTAATCAATGATGACGGTCTGGTTTTTTCCAATGTTTGGAATTCCGGTCTTTTCATCGGACTGCATGGCGGTGAGTTGATCGGCCAGAGCGGAGGTTTTAAGCCAGATGTTGATGAAGCCGGGACCGGCGATTTCGATTTTTTCAACAAAATTGGGCAGAACGGCTTTTTCGACAAACCGCTGTGCGATGGCGCGCGGATTGGCTTTGAGCTCTTTGGCGAGCTTCATGGCGGCTTCGCACTGGCAGTCGCCGAACTGTTCGTTTTTCGATGGGATAACACCCGTCGGCACGGCGCTTAGATCGGCTTCGGGAAAGCAGGCGGCGAGGGTTTCTGCGCACCATGCGGAGAGTTGTGTTTCGAGTGAGATGGTTTCTTTTTTCATTCTAAATTTCCGGGCTGAAAGCAGGGCGGATGGAAGCATATTTTAGATTTCAGTTAAAGCGCCTTTTCCGGCTGAATAGAGCTTGCATTCAAGAAGCGTGGAATTAGAGTTCAATTCATCGCCTGTAGAAAAGCGCGAATAAGAATTACTGAAAGGAAGAGAAGATGGCTGCCAAGAAGACAACGAAAAAAGTCGCGGCGAAAAAACCGGTTGCACCGAAAGCTCCGGCCAAGAAGGCGACCGCGAAAACTACCGCAAAGAAAACGGTTAAAAAAGTGGCGGCGAAAAAAACGGCTGTCAAAAAGACCGTTGCGAAAAAGGAAATAGTTTCCCAGGATCGTTTTTATACCATGGTTAGCGAAGCGGCATATTTTTCTTCCCAGAATGACGGCAACCGCAAGAGTGCTGCAGAATACTGGGTTGAAGCCGAAGCCGCAGTACGCGCCAAATTTGACGTGGCATAAACCTCAACGGTATTTAATACAGAAAACCCCGCTTCTTCAGGAGCGGGATTTTTGTTTTACACACTTCGCAGGGAAATCTTTTGTGCCACAGAAAAAGCGGGATCTTACCTTGAATCCTGAACCGACGGATACGTTTTCCAAACCTTGGGAAAAGAGCGGCCGGATTTTCCAAACATTGGAAATTTCCGTGTATTCCGCGGGGTTCCATGGTTAACATTTTCCAATCCTTGGAAATGAGCGAAAAAAAGTCAAAGCGGATCGGAGTGTTCGGCGGATCATTTGATCCGGTGCATATGGGACNNAGGATGCCGTAGAGCAACTGGAGCTCGATCGGCTGATTTTTATGCCCGCCGCAATTCCGCCGCATAAACAGGAAAAAACCTTGGCGGATGGCCGTCATCGCCTCGAAATGCTTCAGCTGGCAACCGAGGGAAATCTCAGTTTCGAGGTGTCCGAACTGGAGCTTCAGCGCGGCGGAGTCTCCTATACCTTTGATACGATCACGCAGGTGCAGGCGGAGCATCCCGCCGCGGAGCTGTTTTTCATTGTGGGCCTTGATTCGCTGACGATTCTTCATTCGTGGCGAAACGTCGAACAGCTATTTGAGCTGTGCACGGTTGTGCCATTCGCGCGCGGCGGCGAAGACCCGGCGCGGGTCGCGGAGCAGATCCAGCTTTCCAAACCTTGGAAAGATAAGCTTTTGGAGCGGATGATCCGGATTCACGAAATCGAAATTTCCGCCTCCGAGATTCGGATGAGGCTGGCCGAAGGGCTGAGCATCCGCTATCTTGTGCCGCCTGAAGTGGAAATGTATATCGCGGAGCATGGATTGTATGTCTGAGAAAAAAGTGACGAAAAAAACGGTTGTGAAAAAAGTTGCGGCGAAGGCCCCGAAGGCGAAACCCGTAAAGACGGAGCCGGAACTTCCTGAAGTGCTCCTGAAGTCGGTCAAATTCCTGGACGATAAAAAAGCCGAAAATATCGTGGTTCTTGACCTGCGCGACGTGGCCAATATTTCCGACTACTTTGTTGTGGCCACCGCCGCCAATGCCCCGCACCTGAAAGCGCTGGGCGACGGCTTGAAGCGTCTCTTTAAAAACGAGCAGTACGAAGGTTTCCGCGCCGCCGGCAGTGGCGACAGCGGCTGGGTGATTGCCGATTACTACGGTGTGATGGTTCACGTATTCAGCTTTGAGATGCGCAATCTCTACGATCTCGAAAAACTCTGGAAAGACGCCAAACGGGTCGAAATTCCAACAGCCTGAAGACATATTGACAGGAGAAGCCAGTGAAATCTTACCGCAAAGAACTCTGGTTTAAGGTGCCGACGCGGCGCGCGTTCATCAACATCACCCCGGACATTAACGAGTGTCTGCGAGCGAGCGGTATCAAAGAGGGGATCTGCCTCGTTAACGCCATGCATATTTCCGCCAGTGTTTTCATCAACGACGACGAAGGCGGACTCCATCAGGATTTTGAACACTGGCTCGAAAAACTGGCACCGGAAAAACCGCATAGCCAGTACGCCCATAACGGTTTTGAAGACAACGCCGACGCCCACATGAAGCGTCAGGTCATGGGTCGTGAAGTGGTTTGTGCCATCACCGAAGGAAAACTCGACTTCGGCCCGTGGGAGCAGATTTTCTACGGCGAGTTCGACGGTAAGCGCGACAAACGCGTCCTCGTCAAAATTATCGGCGAGTAATTGTAAATTTGCGTTTATTCGCGCTCATTCGCGGTTAAAGTCTCTTCCCAATGNNCCACTTATCGAAATCGGCTCGCGGGTCGAGGTTCCGTTTCGCTCACGCACGGTGACCGGCTTTGTGGTCGGCTTTGCGGAGAAGTCGGCATTTAAGAACCTCAAGCCAATTAGCAAGGTGCTGGGCGAAAAATCTCTGATAACGGAAACCGTCATGGAGCTGGCGCGCTGGATGAGTTCCTATTATCTCGCTCCATTTGAAACCTGCGTGCGCTCTGTTCTGCCTGCCGTTGTCCT
>DINM01000025.1:24172-24417 GCA_002423675.1 Verrucomicrobia bacterium UBA5540 | reverse complement strand
CACCGCCGCGCCGGTGAAAACATTAGAGAAAAAAGGCCTGGTGGCGATTTCAAACGAGTCAGTTTATCGTGATCCGCACGAAGGGGTTGTGCTGCTGAAGACCGATCCGCTTCCGTTGATGAACCAGCAGGCGGTCGCGTTGCAACAGATACTCGAAGCGATGGACGAGCCGGAGCCGCCGGTGGTTCTGCTTCACGGCGTGACCGGATCCGGGAAAACCGAAGTCTATTTGCAGGCGATTTCTT
>DINM01000025.1:3777-24037 GCA_002423675.1 Verrucomicrobia bacterium UBA5540 | reverse complement strand
AGTACCGCTACGCCGACCTGCCGATCCGCGTGGACGATCGCCGCATGCCGCAGGTGCGCATTGTCGATATGCGCATCGCCGCGCAGCAGGAGGGTAAACCGGTCCTCTTCTCGCGCGAGCTGGTCGAAGCAATTCGCTGCCGCCTCGACCGCGCCGAGCAGACAATGATTTTCCTGAACCGCCGCGGCTTTTCCGCCTCGCTGCTCTGCCCCGAGTGCGGTTTTGTAACCGAGTGCGACCAGTGCAGCGTCGGCATGACGTTTCATAAAGCCCGTTCGCGGCTGGTCTGCCATATTTGCGGCGAGGAAAAACCGGCACCGCTGCGCTGCCCAGCCTGCAACTCGCCGGAATTCCGCTATGCGGGTGCGGGAACGGAAAAAATCGAAGAGGTGATGCTGAAGCTTTTCCCGAAGGCGCGCATCGAACGGATGGATTCCGATACCATGCGCCGCAAGAACGCGCATCGCGACCTGCTCGGAAAATTTCGCGTCGGCAAGATCGATATTCTGATCGGCACGCAGATGATCGCTAAGGGGCTTGATTTTCCGAACGTCACGCTGGTCGGCGTGGTGAATCCGGACCATGCACTGCATATAGCTGATTTCCGGGCGGGTGAACGGGTGTTTCAACTGCTGACTCAGGTGGCCGGGCGGGCGGGGCGCGGCGAGGTGAACGGCGAAGTAATTGTGCAAACGTATACGCCGCATCATCCTGCCGTTCAGGCCGCGCGGCGCATGGATTTTGAAGGCTTTTGCGATCAGGAAATGGCCTTTCGCAAAGAGCTGGGTTATCCGCCCTATACTCATCTGACCTGCATTACGTTGCGCGGGAAAGACGATTCAGAGGTTGGAAAAACTGCCGAGAAGTTTTTCCAAACATTGGAAAGGAACTGCGCCGCAGGCTTGGTGGTTTTGTCCCCGGCGATGCCTGCGCCGATTACCCGGATGCGCGGCGAATACCGTTGGCAGATTCTTCTGCGCTCCGGAAGCGCCCGCGCGATGAATCAGACCGTTCGCAAAGCATCCGCAGAAATGAAATGGCCGAAGACGGTCAAAGTGAACGTAGATGTAGACGCAACGTCATTACTTTAAATAACCAAGGAGAAGACCATGGCGGTTAAAACAGTAAAAGTGGAATCGGTTCTGGATGCGAAGTTTAAACTGGAGTGCACATCGCACGGACGCACAGTGATTGTCGATCAACCGGCGAACGCGGGGGGAACCGATGCGGGGCCGACGCCGCTCGACTACCTTCTCGTTTCAGTGGCCGGATGTATTGGCACGATCGCCCGGATTATAGCCATGCAGAAGCGGATCGCGCTGCGNNGAAGGTGACATCAACACGGACGGTCTGCTCGGCAAGCCGACGGATGATCCGATCGGCTATAAAGAAATTCGCATTGTAGCGGATATTGATTCCGATATGACCGCAGAAGAAAAAGAAGCTTTCATTCACGATGTGGATGCGCGTTGCCCGGTTTCGTTTAATTTGCTCAACAATACGCCGATCAAAGTTTCATCTGTTTAGTTATTAACAGAAAATCAATTTTTCCGGATCAGGCCGAGACCGTCCATGTGCAGATAGATTTCGCGGCCGAGCCACGCGTCGGTGGCGGCGTAACGGGTCTGGGACTCGGTCAATTCGTTTCTCGCCCAGTTGGAAACCTGTTCCCGTTTGGAGATGCGGAAGCCGAGGAGCAGGGCGGCCAGACCCCGTAGTCCGAGATTTTTGATGTGAGCCTGTTTGGCGTGCGTTGCCAGTTCTATAAATCCGGCGGGTTCAAAGTCGGCCAGTTTGCGCAGTTCGCTAAGATCGTCTTTGATGGATACGCCTGATTTGAGAATGTCCGGACGGGATAATACGTCGCGGAGTCCGGCCGTGAGGCCGGTTCGTTTAAGCTGAAAGAGAAAAACCTCCTGACCGGTTGCCAGCTGAAGGAGCGACGGCTGATAGTATTCGCCAACCCGGAAAGAGGGACGGGTTTCAGTGTCAAACCCGAGAAGCGTTTCGGTTTTCAACGTTTCGGTGGCCTTCGCTGCATCTTCCGGCGTCTGGATGAGATGGATTTGTCCTTCATACTGCTTCATCGGAAGACGGTTGATTGCGTCTTTGGTGATATGAAGATTTTCGTGAGGTGTTGTCATGCGGAAAAATTTTCAACAGAAGGTAACGAAGGGAAACCAAGGATGAGAGCTAGATGAAGGGGTGTCCTTTATTTTTCGATTTTAAGTCTGCTTCGTCATCCTTTGTTTCCTTCTGTAAAACTGAATTCATTTATTATCAGGCCTGACGGCGCAGGCGGGCGGGCAGAATTTTGAGCTGTTCGCGATATTTTGCAACGGTGCGACGGGCAATATCGAGGCCCTGTTTGCTGAGTTCTTCGGCGATCCGCTGGTCGGAGAGCGGACGGCGCTTGCTTTCNNGCGCTTTTGATGGCGGCGTTGGAGATGATGCGTCCGTCGGCCTGAGCGACGCCGGTGGTGAAAAAATATTTAAATTCAAGGGTACCTTGCGGTGTGGCCATATACTTCCCGTTGCAGGCCCGGCTGATGGTGGTTTCGTGCATTTCCAGAATATCCGCGATATGTCTCATCGTGAGCGGTTTTAATCCACTGATTCCTTCTTCCAGAAAGTCTTTCTGAATGCGAACGATTTCACAGGCAATGCGGTAGATGGTATCCTGCCGCTGGTCGATACTGCGGATGAAAAATTTGCTTTTGGCGATTTTTTCGCGGATGTACTTGCGCGTCTCGGCGGCCGTGGTTTTGTCTTTGAGCAACTCCAGGTATTTAAGGCTGATGAAAAGGCGCGGGTAGGGCGTTTTATTTTGTGTAACGGTCCAGACCCCGTCTTTCTTGTCTACGCTGATTTCCGGAATGACGTACTCGGTTTTGTCGGCGGAAAAATTGCGGCCGGGTTTTGGGTCGAGGTCGGCAATGGCGGTGGAAAGTTCTTTGATCTTTTCCGGCTGCAGATGCATGGCACGGGCAATCTGCTCGTACTGGTGGGCTCCGAGTTTATCGAGATGGTCGCGCACAAGAATCGCTTCGAGGGAATTTTCCTTGCCCTGATGGCGAAGTTGCAGCAGAAGGCATTCGGTCAGATTTCGCGCGCCGACGCCGACGGGATCGAAACCCTGAATTACGGTGATGATTCGGTCGAAAAGTTCTTCCGGAAACTCGGGGGTTGAGCCGATGATTCCATCGAGGTCGAGTTGAAGGTAGCCATCGTCGTCGGTACTTCCGATCAGCACTTCAGCAATGCCGCGCTCGCGGGCATCAAGTCCAGCGAGGGCCAGCTGTTCCAGCAGGTGTTCCTGCAGGGACGCCGCGCCTTCGATCGNNTCATCGGACTGAGAGCGGACTTCGCGGTTGCTGCGGAAGTCGGCATCCCATTCGGCCAATTCGGTCAGTTCGCCGATTTCGCGCTCCTCGCGCAGTTCTTCGCGTGCGGCTTCATCAAAATCGGTGGACTGTTCGGCCTCGGGCGCCTCACGCTCCAGAGTGGGGTTTTGATCCATTTCTTCGCGGATCATGGTTTGCAGATCAAGGATGGGTGCTTGCAGAATTTTAAGCGACTGAAGCATTTGCGGAGTGAGCGACTGCTCCATCCGCTGTTCCTGAACCTGTCCTAGATACTGCGTTGCCATTTGGATTTACAAATTCTCCGTACTGCCTAACAATTACGGGCTAATTAATAACACAGACCAGCTCCGGCTGTAACACCCAATTTCCATGAATGATGCGTGTTTAGGGAAACGGTGCACGGGATTTGTCCCGAAGCAAGGAGCCTGAGAACTGATTTTTAGATAACGGATAACTGAGCATGTTGAAACTTTGTGTATTGGGAAGCGGCAGTTCGGGCAACTGCACATTCATCGGAACCGGCACGACCCGTATCCTGATTGACGCGGGTCTCTCCGCCCGCAAAACAACGGAGCGGCTGGCGCAGATCGGCGAGCGGACGGAGGATATCAACGCCATTTGCGTGAGTCATGAGCACGGCGATCATATTGCAGGCATTCGCGTTCTTCAGAAAAATCACGGGATCCGGGTTTATGCCAATGGCGGAACGCTGGACGCCATCCTGCGCGACAGTAAACAGGCCGGGCTGGACTGCAGTCGTTTCATGACCGGCTCCCCGTTTACCATCGGCGATCTCACTGTCGAGCCGTTCTCGGTTCCACATGATGCTTACGAACCGGTCGGCTTTGTTTTTCGATCGGGCGCTTTTTCCATCGGTGTCGTGACCGATCTTGGCGTCGTCACCAATCTCGTGCGCGAAAAACTGCGCAAATGCCACGCGGTTGTCATCGAAGCCAATCACGATGAAGAGCTCCTGCACGAAGCGCCCCGTCCGTGGAGTCTCAAACAGCGGATTCGCGGTAATCAGGGGCACCTCTCCAACCGGGCGGCGGCGGCGCTGATGGCCGAAATCGCGGGCGACGGCCTGCAGCATCTTTTTCTTGCGCACCTGAGTGCGGACTGCAACAGTCCGCAACACGCCCGCGCCACCTTTGAAACGCTACTCGCTGAAGCGGGCCACACGCACGTTACCGTTCGGCTGACGGGTGCTGACGGCGTCAGCGAAATTTTNNAATGATATGCCTAACCGCTCCAACGAACGGCTTGAACAAAAACTGCTGAAAGTCATCTCCAAAGAGGTGAACGGGAAACGCGTCGCCTGTTTGCGCGGCTTTCTCAAATCGCTCTCCTGGATTTTCAGCCTGATTGTCCAGATGCGGCTGCTGCTGCACAAACATCGGATACTCCGCGCCAGCACTCTCGGCTGTCAGGTTATCAGCGTCGGTAACGTAACGGTCGGCGGAACCGGAAAAACGCCGATCGTTGAAACCTTCGCGCGCTCCCTGCAGCAGAAAGGGCGCAATGTCGCCATTCTCAGCCGCGGCTACAAAAGTCGCAAAACGCCGCTGTGGGAAAAAATTNNGTTGTTTCCGATGGCCAGCGCCTGTTGCTCAACTCGGATTTGGCGGGCGATGAGCCGTACATGCTTGCCTCCAACCTGCCGAAAGTCGTGGTGCTGGTCGATAAAGACCGCGTCAAAGCCGGCAAATACGCCATCAAAAAATTCGGCTGCGACACGCTCGTGCTCGACGACGGATTCCAATACCTCAAACTCCAGCACCGGCTCGACATTGTCCTTGTCGACTACACCAATCCCTTCGGCTACAACCGCGTTCTGCCGCGCGGCCTGCTGCGCGAGCCGATGCGAAACCTTAAACGCGCCGGCTTTATTTTCATCACCAAATGCCCGCCGGAAGGGGCACCCGAGCTGAAAGCCCAGCTGCGCGAACTCAACAAACACGCCGAAATTTCCGAATGTCGCCACAGTACCAAATATCTCGAAAACCTTTACACTCGCGAGCGGGTTCAGTTGCATTTTCTGCAAGGCAAAAAAGTGGCGGCTGTCTCAGGAATCGCCGTACCGGAAGGCTTCGAAAACGGACTGCGCACTCTGGGGGCGGAACTGGTTTACAGCGCGCGGTATGCCGACCATCATCGCTACACCCAGCAGGAAATCATCGAAACCATCAACCATGCGGTCGAGGCGGGTGCCGAACTTATCATCACCACCGAGAAAGACGCCGTGCGTTTCCCGCTCATTGAGCGGCGTGACCTGCCGGTACTCTTCCTGCGCGTTGAAATCGAAATGCTCTCCGGGGCCGATGCCTTCCATGAATGGATCGACCGCATTTGCTTCAAATAGACCGCTTCATAACTGACCGGAAACATAAAACCATTCCCTACGCCTGCGGCCACTCCTTCCGCGGAGAGGACGAAATAATTTAATGAATAAATCCCCTATGATTTGGGAATAACAGCGGACGATTTCCAATGGTTGGCACCGACTATATGGGAATTGATGATTTTGCCGCTTTGCTTGTTTTTGGGAAGACCAAAAACTTTTTCGACTGCGGTTCAGATCCTGGAGTTTGGAAAAATGATCTGGACGCTCGGAGTTTACGCGGCAGAATGAACGGCTTATGAAACGCCACTTTGATTTAACCGAGGGCTCATTGGGTCGCCATATTTTGCGGATGACGCCGCCGATGGTGGTCGGCTTTTTTGCAATGCTGGCATTCAATCTGGCGGATGCCTGGTTTGTGTCGCGGCTGGGAACGACGTCGCTGGCGGCGATCGGGTTTACGTTTCCGCTGATTATGATTTTCTACAGCATTGGCCTCGGGCTGGGCATTGGTACTTCTTCTTGCGTGAGTCGTGCGATTGGGCAGGGTAATCATGACCATGTGGGCCATCTGACTTCCTGCAGCCTACTGCTGACACTGCTTGTGATGGGTCTGCTGGCCGTCATCGGCGAGATGTATGCCCCGGCGATTCTACGGCTGATGGGCGCGCAGCCAGAAACTTTCGGCCCGGCTTTGAGCTATATGCGAATCTGGTTTTGCTTCGCGCCGCTGGCGGTTCTTCCAATGGTTGGAAACAATGCGATCCGCGCGACGGGCGATACGTTGCGTCCCGGGCTGATTATGGCATCGGGTGCCGTGTTGAATATTTTTCTCGATCCTCTGTTTATTTTCGGTTGGAAGGTGTTTCCGGCGATGGGCGTACCTGGAGCGGCGCTTGCGACGGGGGTTTCACGGATGTTGACTCTGGTGGTTTCAATCATTCTTTTGCGCTACCGCTATCGCATGCTGATGTTTTTATGGACCGGTTGGCACAATCTACTGAATGCGTGGAGACGGATTCTTTTTGTAGCGGCACCCGCTGCGGCANNGCCCATCATTGGGCAGAACTGGGGCGCCGGAAAACTCGATCGCGTACGCAGGGCCTGGATCCTGACGAATTGTTACGGCATCATTTACTCGATTTTGATGTTGCTTACGGCGTTGCTGTTCGCGCCGACGGTTGCCGGATGGTTCAGCCGCGATCCGGAGGTGATCCGCCTGATTGCCGCTTATCTGCGTATTCTACTGACCGGTGCGATTCTGCTTCACTCGACGGTACACACCGGTTTTGCGTTTAATGCTGTGGAGATGCCTTTGCACGCTTCCTGGCTGACGGTGATCAGGCTGGTCGGGTTTGTTCTGCCGCTGGCGTGGATCGGAGCCCGGCTGGCCGGAGTACCGGGCGTGTACACCGGAATCGCCTGCGGGTATTTGCTTTCCGGAACTGTTGCACTGCTTTGGTTCAGCCGAATGCTGAAAAAGAAGCGTCCCGCCTGATTTTCCAAGGTTTGGAAAATTCTCTATCGATTTTTCCAATGGTTGGAAAAATAAAAATCCCTCTCCCTAAAGAGAGGGTTGTACAGGATGAGTTACAACGAAGTTTATTTCTTCAGCGGGCAGACGCCGCCGGCGCAGCCTTCTTTTTCTTCTGCTGTTTTTACCGCTTCCGCTTTTGCATCTTTCATCGGGCAGGCGGCTTTCGCTTCAGCACAGGCTGAATCGGCGGTTTTGACCGCGCAGGCTTTGTCCGCGGAGCAGGTGTTTGCATCATCGGCCGGCGGCTTCGACATGGCGTATACGGAAAGGGTCAGCGCACTTATTGCGGCGGTAATAATCAACTTTTTCATAAAGGCTCCTTGTTGGTTTCGAGTTCCATGGTATCTGTCCACGGCTTCTGAGTCAAACTGCCGGAATGATTTGTTCCGCAATTTCTTAAGAAAATAACTCTACAAAAAATTTGACCTTTGGTGGGGCAAAGTGGCATATATTGGAGCCAAGAAGGGCGGAGTGGAGCATGAATACAGTCGAAACCAAGGTTGAAGAGCTGTTCGTAGGATCCTTCCATCACTCGCTGGATCCCAAGCGCCGACTGATTATCCCGTCAGATTGGCGCGGAATTATGGGTGAAACACCCCGTTTATATGTTTTTCCCCATCCCGACCGTAAGTGCCTCTATCTCTATACGTTGTCGGAAATGAACCGCCGGTTACAGCAGTTGCGCAGTTCCGGGGCGGTGGATGCGCAGGACGAGCAGGCCGTACGCGCCATGACGGCATCCGCAGATGCACTGACGGTGGATGCTCAGGGCCGTGTGCGGATTAAGGATGAATTGCTGGCTCATGTAGAAGTGCAGAGCAAGGTGGTTCTGATCGGAACACTGACGCGCATTGAGCTTTGGAGTGAAGAAAATTTTGATATGGCGCTGCCCGCCGTGTCGGCGCTGGCAGAGACGGCGTTTTACGGGGGTTATTAGAGTAAGGAGGAGAACATGGGTATGAACAGCATTGCTAAATATATGTACTTCTCACGGTCGATTGACCTGACATCGGAAAAAAACCGCTATCTCCGGCTGCCGGAAAACGGACCGCAGCGCACGGTACTGATGACATCGAACCGGGCTGCCACCTTTTCGGCTGCCTGTTCGCGCCGAGTGATCGGAATGCTGCCGGCGTAAAGGAGGATCATGCATGTACCGGTACTGCTGAACGAGACGTTGGATCTGCTGGTGACTAACCCGGCAGGAATCTACATCGACGGCACTCTCGGACGCGGCGGACATGCAACGGAGATTTTGAAAAGGCTTTCACCGGAAGGACGGCTGATCGGACTGGATCGCGACGTAGACGCAATTGAAGAGGCGAAAGAGATTTTAAAACCCTTCGGGGAACGGGCGACACGGATACACGGGAATTTTGCGGATATGAAAGAGCTTTGCAGACAGAGCGGTGTGACGGCGGTAGACGGGGTGCTTCTTGACCTCGGCGTCAGCTCTCCACAGCTCGATGTGGCAGAACGCGGCTTCAGCTTTGCCAAAGACGGGCCGCTCGATATGCGCATGGATCGCACACAGGGTCGCTCCGCCGCCGATTTGGTGAATGAAGACGATGAGGAAACGCTGGCCAATCTGATTTACCGCCTTGGAGAAGAACGCGACTCCCGCCGTATTGCGCGGGCGATTGTGCTGGAACGTCAGCACGGACGGATTGAGCGGACGCTCAAGCTGGCCGAAATCGTCGAACGGGCCAAGGGCGGGCGTCGTGGGCCAACGCATCCGGCCACGCAGACGTTTCAGGCGTTGCGTATGGCGGTGAATGCCGAGCTGGAAAGTCTGGCGGCCGGACTGGAAGCGGGGCTTTCGATGCTTCGTGAAGGTGGCCGGATGACAGTGATTACCTTTCACAGTCTGGAAGACCGTCCGGTGAAAGAATTTTTTAAACGCCATACGGTGAAGCGTGAGTCGCTTCAGCAGGGTGGCGAAAAACTGGTTTATGACGAACCGGCCGTGCGGCTGCTGACGAAAAAGCCGCTGACGGCCTCAAAACAGGAATTGACCGATAATCCCCGTTCGCGCTCAGCAAAACTGCGTGCGGTGGAGAGGGAGAAAGCAGCATGAAAAAACGACAGAAAAGAAAAAGCCGTAAAGCCCAGGTGCAGATCCCGTTTCCAGTGGTCTTGGCTAATATTCTGGTTTTTGTGGCCGTATTCGGTCTCAGCTATGTCTGGCTGTGCGCCCGTTGCGATATGCTTGGGCAGGAAATCAAACGGCTCGAAACCGTACAACGTGATACCCGCCGGAGTATGATCAACGAGCAAGACCGCTGGTCGAACTTACTGGCGCCCGNNCCCGCCAATCTCGATCGCGCGCTCAAGCGCCACAGACTGGCAATGCGTCTGCCGGATGAACAGCAGATCGTGCGCGTACGCACCGGTACAACTGCCGCCGTGCTCACATTGGCCTACAATAAATAGTGCTCCCATGGATCTGTATGGATGAAATATAAAGGGAGAACAGTTTTAACGTCCGTCGTGATCGCGGCGGTCTTCATTGGGCTGGGTATTCGCCTGGCCTTTTTGCATTTACGGCCGTCTCCCGGAACGTTGGCGCGCATCGCCAACGGACGCCATTTGGAACAGGAAACCCGCGGGCCGCGCGGCCGGATTCTCGACCGCAACGGTAACCTATTGGCCGTGGACATCGCCGCCAAAAACGTCTGTGCCGATCCAAAATTTATACTGGAAAACGGTGATATTCAGGCAGTCTGTTCGGCGCTTGAATCGCAGCTCTCAATGGATCGTTCCGAGGTTTGGAATCTGCTGAATCAGCCGGATCGGCAGTATGTGCCGATCCGCAAGTTCATGCGCGAAGAAACCGTTGATCCGCTAATGGCCATGAAGCTCAAAGGGCTGATTTTTGAAGACGTGCCGGTCCGCGACTATCCCAAAGGGGTTCTGGCGGCGCATGTAGTCGGCTTTGCCAACTACGAAGGCGTCGGTAGTGCGGGGATTGAGCAGCGCCTGAACTCCAGGTTGCAGGGCGTAGCCGGCCTGCGCGTCAGCCAGAAAGACGGTCGGCGGCGCGAAATTTATCAGCTTCGTACGGTAGACATTGCAGCGCAGCCCGGAGCGGATGTTTATCTGACTCTCGACCAGCAGATTCAGCATTTCACGGAGGTGGCGCTNNACTGTCAACTATACCTATGAACCCGGCTCCACCATGAAAGCCATGATTATCGCCTCCGCGCTCGACTGCGGAGCCGTGAAAGCCACCGATATTTTTGACTGCGAAGACGGTGCGTGGTACTACGGCGGAAAAATTCTGCATGACTCGCACGAATTTCCCCGATTGACAGTCGCTGACATTCTCAAAAAATCGAGCAACATCGGCGCGGCTAAATTGCACTTCAGATGGGCGAAGAAAAAGTCTATCAGGATCTGCGCGCCTTCGGCTTCAGCGAACGTTCCGGGATTGATCTGCCGGGCGAAGATGCCGGGATTGTCTGGAAAACCAGTCGCTGGTCTAAACTCAGTATCACCCGCATTGCCATGGGGCAGGAGGTGCTCGTCACCTCCATGCAGATCCTGAACGCCATCAGTTGTATTGCCAATGACGGCATTCGTATGCGCCCGCTCATTATTCGTAAAGTCGTCGGCCCGGACGGCGAACTGTTAATGGAGCCGCAGCCGGAGGTGCTCAACCGTCCGATCCGTGCGGACACCGCCAAAGACATGCGCCGTCTGCTGGCGCGTGTCACGCAACCCGGCGGCACCGCGCCGGAAGCCGCGGTGCAGGGTTATCTGGTCGGCGGCAAAACCGGTACGGCGCAAAAAGCCGATCTGGTGAACGGCGGCTACTACCGTCACAAATACATCGCCTCCTTTGTCGGCTTTCTGCCGGTTGAAAACCCGGCCATCAGTATTATTGTTGTGGCAGACGAACCGACGCAAGGAGGCTACTATGGAGGAACCGTCTGTGCGCCGTACTTTCACGAAATTGCCGACCAGACGGCGCGTTACCTGCGCATTCCGCCGGAAGGCTTTACCACCGAATATTTGACTGACATTGAAAACCGCGGATCCGGCGAAGAAAATATTTACAAATGAGAACGTTATGAACCTAAAAGAACTGTTAGACGGCGTGGAGACCGTAGAAATCTCCGGAAACATCTCGTGCGAAATCAGCGGCATCGTCTACGACTCACGCCGCGCCGCGCCCGGTTCGCTCTTTGTGGCGCTGCATGGTGAGCATACTGACGGTGCGACATACATCGAGGACGCCATCCAGCGCGGTGCTGTCGCGGTGATTTCGCAGACGCCCTGTGCTTCCGGTGGAAGTTTTCCCTGTGTGCAGGTGATTGACGNNGCGGATCGCGCTGGCCCAACTGGCCAGCCGCTTTTACGGCGATCCCGCCTCACGACTCTGCACCGTCGGCATCACCGGCACCAACGGAAAAACGACCATCAGTTTCATGCTGCGCGAAATCTTTAAGGTCGCAGGAAGAAAATCCGGTCTACTAGGTACCGTGCGTTATGAAATGGGCGACCGCGTCATTCCCGCCGCGCGCACCACGCCGGAAGCGCCCGACCTGCAGTCCATGTTTGCGCAGATGGAACGCGCCGGATGCGACAGCGCCGTTATGGAAGTTTCCTCGCACGCGCTCGCCCAGCACCGGGTTGAAGGTATTCTTTTTGATGCCGCCGTATTCACAAACCTCACACAGGATCATCTCGATTATCACGGTACGCTTGAAGACTACTTCATCGTCAAAGCCCGTCTCTTTAATCAGGTGCGCCGTTTTGCCATCATCAACCGCGACGACCCGTGGGGAAAACGCCTGCTTGACGAAAAGAAGTTTTTAGCTGGATTAACTTCCTATGGATTTGAAGAGGGGGCAGATGTGCGCGGACTCAATCCAATCACCGATAGCACAGGCTCACGGATGCGTGTGCAAAGCCGATGGGGCAACGCCGACGTATCGTTAAACATCATCGGGCGGTTTAACCTTTCCAACGCGCTGGCCGCTTTCGCAACCGCCGCCGCACTGGGTATTCCCGTTGAAAGCATCGTCAAAGCGCTCGCGGAAATAAAGTGCGTGCCCGGCCGTCTTGAATCGGTGGAAAACCGGAAACACCGGCGGGTTTACGTGGACTACGCCCACACCGACGATGCACTGCGCAATGTGCTCGAAACCTTGCGCGAAATCACGCCCGGAAAGCTGGTCGTCGTATTTGGCTGTGGCGGAAACCGCGATAAAGGCAAGCGCCCGCTCATGGGAAAAGTCGCCGCGCGGCTGGCCGACTACTCCATCATCACCAACGACAATCCGCGCAGCGAACTTCCTGAACAAATCGCCGCCGATATCGCCGCCGGATTTGACTCCGAACGCAAATATGAGATCGTTCTTGATCGCAAGGTTGCCATTGCGCGCGGCCTGGCACTGATCGGTAAAAAAGATGTCCTGCTCATCGCAGGAAAAGGGCACGAAACCTATCAGGAATTTAACGGCGCAATTTTTCCTTTTGACGACCGTGAAGCCGTCCGGGAGATCCTCTGATGGAACAGGTGAAATACAGTGCGGCGGAATTTGCCGCATGGACTTCCAATGTCTGGAAAAATTCAGACCGGAATTTTCCAGTCCTTGGAATCTCTCACGACACACGCACGCTGCAACCGGGCGACGTGTATATCGCCATCAAAGGTGCGACGCACGATGGTCACGACTTTGTTCAATCAGCTGTTGAAAAAGGCGCTGTAGGCATCATCGTTGATCGCGAGTTCCCAAGCATTGGAACTCCGCAGATNNAGCCGGACACGATGTCCGCGCTTTGGGGGCTGGCCGCCGGTGTGCGCAGCCGTTGGGCGGGCACTGTTATCGGCATTACCGGGAGCGTCGGAAAAACCACCGTCAAAGAACTGATTGCCTCCGTACTGGCGCAGAAAGGGACGGTCTCCAAAACCCCCGGCAACTGGAACAACGACATCGGCCTGCCGCTCAGCATGCTGGCCGCCGACCGCAATGCGAACTTTTTTGTTTTCGAACTTGGCATGAATCATCCCGGTGAAATCGACTTGCTGGCCGCGCTGCTCAAACCCGATTGGGCGGTTCTTACAGATATTGGAAAAGCGCACATCGAATTTTTCCAAACATTGGAAAAAATCGCGGAAGAAAAAGCCTTGCTGCTGACCTACGCCGACAACGCGCTGCTCGACGAAACCTCGGAATGGTTTGAGCTGTTTAAATCGAAGTGCAAAAGGCGGATTGTACTATTCGGCAACGAACCCTTTGATTTTATTCCGCCTCAGCCCGGAGAATACATGATCAGCAATTGCCGCCGCGCCGCCGCGCTAGGCCTTGCGCTCGGTCTTTCACCTGAATCCGTCCAGTCCGGCCTGAACGCCTTTCAGACAGCTCCGATGCGCTGGGAACGGACGCTGCACAACGGGATTGTCTTTATCAACGACGCCTACAACGCCAATCCGCTTTCCATGCGCGCGGCGCTTACGGCCTTTGCCGAACTGCCGTGCGAAAGTCGTCGTTTCGCCGTGCTTGGCGGAATGCGCGAACTCGGCGAAACCGAAGAAGCTGAACACCGTGAACTGGGGCAATTCATAGACACGTTAAAGTTCGACACTGTCATCACCGTCGGCGAAGCCGGTGCACAAATTATCTGCGAAGGAATGATCGGTGTGGACAAAGCCGAAGCGGTGGATATTCTGCGTACTCATCTTCGCGCCGGCGATATGGTCCTGTTCAAAGCTTCCCGCGGTGAAAAACTCGAAACGATTTTAAACGAATTAAAAACCAAAATTTAATCTGGAGAACTTTTCCATGCTTTATTGGCTGTCTCAATTCAGTGATGTTTTTTCGCCGTTGCGGATTTTTCAGTACATTACCTTTCGTACTGTGATGGCGGCCGGTACCGCTTTTGTTTTCAGTCTAATCCTCGGCCCGTGGCTGATTGAAAAACTGCGCGCCGTCAATTTCGGCGAACAGTGCGTTGATGAGCGAGTCGGCGGACTGGAGCGCACGGCAAAAGTCGGTACGCCGACGATGGGCGGCCTGATGATTATTTTTTCCACGGTCGCTGCGACCATTCTGTGGGCTGAGCCGGGCAATTTTCTTATGCTTTGTGCACTGAGCACCTTCTGTTTTCTCGGGGTGCTCGGCTTCATTGACGACTATGCCAAAATCAAACGCTCCAAGGGACTTTCGCCACGTATGAAGCTGCTGGCGCAGATCGCCTGGACCCTTTTACTTTTTTTTGCACTTTGTTCGAATGAAGAAACCAGTCTGCGTGTTCAGCAACTGATGGTTCCGTTTGTAAAATACCCGGTGATCTCTTCCATGGGACTGCTCGGTACGCTGGTGTTTCTTTTTCTGGTATTGGTTGGATCGTCCAATGCGGTGAATCTGACCGACGGACTCGACGGGCTGGCGATCGGCTGTACCAACTCGGCGGCGGCAGCCTATCTGGTGATGGCTTACGTGGCGGGGCACTTCACCTTTGCTGAATATCTACAGGTTCCATTTGTGAAAGGGAGCGGAGAACTGGCCGTATTCTGCGGCGCATTGCTGGGCGCGGGACTGGGATTCCTCTGGTTTAACTGCCATCCGGCGCGTGTATTTATGGGGGATACCGGAAGCCTTGCGATCGGCGGAGGAATCGCGGCAGTCGCGATTCTGATCAAGCAGGAGCTTGTTTTAGTGATTGTCGGCGGCGTATTCGTGATGGAAGCGGCCAGTGTGCTGATGCAGCAGTCTTGGTTCAAAATCACTCGCAAAATCTACGGTGAGGGCAGGCGAATTTTTCGCTGTGCTCCGCTTCATCATCATTTTGAATTCATCGCCCGCGACCGCGCGGTCGCTGCGGGTCGCTCCGTCGGCGCGGCGGAAAATATGATTACCATTCGCTTCTGGATTCTTTCCATTATCTTTGCTCTCATCGGCGTCGCAACATTGAAAATACGCTGATGCATAAATACAAAAACGCGTTGATTTTAGGGGCAGGGCGCAGCGGGCGGGCGGCGGAAGCGCTGTTGCGCTCCGAAGGCTGCACGGTGTTCAGCATTTCCCAGGAAAGTACGCCGGATTACTGCTACGAGGACATTCACTTTGTTCCCGACGTGGCGATTATCAGTCCCGGTTTTTCACTGAAGCATCCCTGGATTGAGGATCTCGTTAAACGCGGCATTCCGCTTCTTTCTGAACTGGAGCTGGGATGGTCGCGCCGTCACTGTCCGGTGATTGCCGTAACCGGATCCAATGGGAAAAGCACCGTTGTGAAATGGATTGTCGATACGCTGGCACAGGCCGGAAAAACGGCTGTGCCGTGCGGCAACTATGGTTTTCCGGTGTGTGCCGCCGTGATGCTTCCCGATGTGCCGGACTGGCTGGTGATGGAAGTCAGTTCGTTCCAACTCGAAACGGTACAGGAATTTCGTCCGGAAGTGGGTTTACTTCTCAATGTATTGCCGAATCATCTGGATCGCCATGGAAACATGGAGACCTATCGCGCGGTCAAACTGCGCCTGTTTGAAAATATGCGCGAAACCGACACGGCCATTGTTCCGTTCGAGATTTTCCAAACCTTGGAAAAATCCGATGAAAAGGTTCCAAACCTTGGGAAAACCGGAGGGAGAGTTTCCAATGGTTGGATCCGACCAGAGGGAGAGAGGCCGCGCGGATGCGCGGCAGGGCTGCTGCCCATCAAAACATTCGGATCGGAGGCAGGTGCAGACTTTCGTTTTATGGATGGACGGGTCGGGGCAATTAACCTGACCGGCACCCGGTTCGATAATGAGATCCTCGGCACTGCCGGTGCGGCGGTAGCCGCCGTCTGTGATGCTTGCGGTATACCTCCTGCAGCCGTGGAAAAGACTGCGCGGACATTTGTTCCGCTTCGGCATCGGACGGCACTGGTGGCGGACGTTGACGGTGTTGCCTATGTGGATGATTCCAAGGCGACCAATCTCGCCGCGATGTGCGCGGCGGTTCGGATGTGTTCCGGAAAGGTTCATTTGATCGCTGGAGGGCGTCCGAAGGAGACGGATTTCAGTTTAGCAAAAGATTTACTGGCGCAGCGCGTTTCGCGCCTATATCTTATCGGGGAAGCATCGGGTGCGATGCAGGCTGCGTGGGGAGACGCTGTGCCGTGTGATTCCTGCGGAACATTGGAGGCGGCTGTTAGGGCCGCACGCAAGCAGGCGAAGCTCGGTGAGACGGTTCTTCTTTCACCTGCATGCACCAGTTTTGATCAGTTCCGCAACTTCAACGAGCGCGGAGAGTGTTTTGCTGCCGCAGTCCGCGAGCTGACCGGAAACGATGCAAAGGGTTAATACAAGGTGGATTAGTATTAGAGAAGGAGTTTCTCATGAAAGCAAAGGTAGTTGGTTTTCGGGTTTTGGCGATACACATTGCGGTTTTGTCCGGTTTTTCTCTGATGCAGGGTTGCACAACGGGCGATGCGCCTGTTCATAGGCTGAACTGGCCGTACAGTACGCCGAAAGATGAACCTGTGGTTCTTCCGGCCGGTCCGGATATCACGAATACCGGGATCCTTTCCGGAACAACATACGAACCGATGGTTTCTCCGATGATTCCTTCTGCACAGATTCATACCGTACAGAAAGGTGAAACTCTCTCATCAATTGCCTCCTCGTATGGTACTTCCTGGAAGAAACTGGCCGAGTACAACAACCTGTCTAATCCTAACAAGCTAAAAGTCGGACAGGAAATCCACATTCCAAGCTCGCTGGGCTCTGCGGCTCCGATGAAATCGTATTCCGCTCCGGTTTCCAGCCGCCCGATTCCCGGTTCAATCAAACAGGGTTCTACGTATACCATTCAGAAGGGCGACTCGCTTTCGCGTATTGCGAAACGCAGCGGCTTGACCGTTACAGAGCTCAAAGTGGCCAACGGACTCAAGAGCGATCGCATTATTGCCGGCAAAAAACTTACCATTCCGCGTAAAGGCGAAGTGAAAGCTCCGGCGGTTGCCAAGCCGGCTCCGGTTAAAGCAGCAAATCCGGCACCCGCCCCGGCTACAGCGGCGACGGATGCGTCCTTCCCGGCTCCGGCTCCGATCGCCGATGTTGCCCCGGTCGCCACCGCGGCCAGTGCCCCGGTTTATGAGCATGTGCTTTATCCCGGCGAAACGCTGGACGATGTAGCTCGCCAGTACGGCAGCTCACAGCAGGAAATCATGAAGCTGAACAACATCACCGATCCGGCTTCGGTTAAACCCGGCACCAAACTGCTGGTTCCGATTCCGGAATAGATTCGGCTGGTGCAAAAAAAGCGTCTCTTCCGGGAGGCGCTTTTTTTGTGACCCGAATTTCGGATGCGAAGGATTGACCTTCGACCTTTGACCTTTAACCTTTGACCTGATTATAGTCCTCTCATGCAACGAACCATTTCCGTCTTGATCGCTGTCGTGTTGATTTTGGTCACCATCGGGGTTGTCATGCTCTTCAGTGCCAGCATGGTGCGCGGCGATGCGCAGTTCAACGACACCGCTTATTTTGTGAAACGACAGGGCTTCTGGCTGGTTCTTTCGCTGGTTGCCGCTGTCGTTTGCATGCGGTTGGATCTACGCTGGTTGCGTAAAGCGGCGCTTCCTTTGGCGGGTATCTGCGCCGTGCTGTTGATTGCCGTGCGCATTCCGGGGATCGGGGTGTATATCAACGGTAGCTGGCGCTGGCTCCGCTTCGGCCCGCTCACCATGCAACCGTCTGAATTTGCAAAAATCGGAATCATTCTTGCCTTTTCCTGGTGGATTTCCCGTCGCCGCCGCTATATGCACACCTTCAAGCGAGGACTGCTTCCTCCGCTGGTTGCATTGGGACTCTTTGCGGTTTTGCTTCTGGCCGAACCGGACTTCGGCACAACGATTCTGGTGGGAATGGTCACGATGGCGCTGTTGTATATCGGCGGCGTCCGTCCTCTTCATCTGTTTGGATTTGCCGGGGCAGGGCTGGTCGCCATGGCCATACTTCTTTTACATAATGAAAACCGGATGCGCCGTATTTTTGCATTTCTCGATCCCGAAAAATACGCGCAGGGAGAAGCCTGGCAGCTTATCAACAGCCTCAATGCGTTTGCTTCGGGCGGCGCGTACGGTGTCGGACTCGGAAACAGCATTCAAAAATATCACTACCTTCCGGAGTCCCATACCGACTTTATTCTGCCGATCATCGGCGAAGAGTTCGGCCTGATTTCCACTCTGGTCGTGTTGATTCTTTTTGCGATCATCTTAATCTGCGGCTTGCGCATTGCCGCGCGCGCATCCGACGACTTCGGCCGGTTTACCGCTCTGGGCGTCACCCTGATGATCACTTTTCAGGCGACCATCAATCTGGCGGTGGTAACCGGCTGCATGCCGACCAAAGGGCTGGCGCTTCCCTTCATCAGTTACGGCGGATCAAGCCTCCTCGTCTCGTCGGTCATGATCGGTCTGCTGATTAATGTGGCGCATACGGCGCGTGATCCCAAAGTGAAAACCCGTACTGCGCTTTTTAAAGACCGCCGCCGCACGGCTTAAGGTTTTTTCCGGTGCAGTGTGTGCACGGTGATTTCCGGTGGGCAGTTGAAGCGCACATCCACCGAAGAGGTTCCCGCGCCGCGCGACGTATAGCCGGTCATTTCCTCAAATTTCCAAAGTCCGGAATGGCATTCACGCGGACATTTGCTGTTGATCAGCAGAGGCCGCCCGCCCGGCAGGCAGNNAAAGGCGGCCTTGCGGCAGATCTCCGGCGAGTGCGCCAGCAGGATGGTGAATCCGTCTTCGGGAACACCTTCAAGCGCCTTGTCGAGATTATCCGTTTCGTAATAGTGCGGATCGTCCACCCCGGCCAGCCAGATTTTCTCTCCGCTGTGCTCTAAAACGGCATGTTCATTGAGCAGCATTTGGATTCCACCTTCTTCCAGCGTAGGAACCATTTCAATGCAGTCATGATTACCGAGAATCGCATATGTTTCTGTTTTGATATGACGGCGCAATTCAACCATACGGCGGGCGGGTGTTTCATAATCCTCAAACGTACCTTCGCGGAAATCGCCGGTGATNNCAGTTCGGGGTTTCCGTCGATATGGGTATCGCTGATATGCAGCAGGCGAAAGCCGTCGAACGCTTCCGGCAGATCCGGGCAGGGCAGTTCCTGAAAATTCACCCTCACCGCCAGCGCGTTGCGATGGCCGCGCCGGTAGAGGCCGACGGCTTTCAATAAATTACGGATTGTGCGATGCAGTGAACGGATGTGTTCAATATGAAACCAGACCTTGCCGCTGCCGAACAGGCGCGCCACATGGTGAGTTTGGATTTTCAATCGTTGGGCCAACAGTGCCCGGCCCAGCCGTTTCTCGAGCTGTTGATAGTCCACTTCCGCCATTGAGAGTTCCTTTTGAGCCGACTATAGTCGCTGCTCAGTTCGCTTTAAAGATGAATACTACCCGAAAAAAAGAGGATGATCGGCGCCTTGATGGGCAGATCGAGCGAGTCGTTTTCCGCAACGAGGAAAACGGCTACGCCGTACTGCGTGTCAAAGTTCGCGGGCACAAAGATTTGGTCACGGTCGTCGGCACGGTTTCCAGTGCCAACCCCGGTGAATGGGTGGCCGCCGACGGCGAGTGGATCACCGACACGCACNNTCAACGTCATTGAAAACTCGTCGGCCAAACTGTTGAAAGTCGAAGGGATCGGTCCCGGACGCCGCGCCTCGATCCGCGCGGCGTGGGACGAGCAAAAAGGCATTCGCGAAATCATGAGCTTTCTCTTCAGCCATGGCGTCAGCACCGCGCGCGCCTTCCGGATTCAGAAGACCTACGGCGAACGCGCCATCGAATTGATTCAGCGCGATCCGTACTGCCTTGCCCGCGACATTCATGGCATCGGTTTTCTAATCGCCGACGGCATCGCTCAGAAACTCGGCATTGCCAAAGATTCCGAACTGCGCGCCCGCGCCGGCATTGAATATGTTCTGCAGGAGCTGACCACCAGCGGTCACTGCGCCTGTCCGCGCGGTGACCTGCAAAGCAAAACCGTCGAAATGCTCGATAT
>DINM01000025.1:603-3748 GCA_002423675.1 Verrucomicrobia bacterium UBA5540 | reverse complement strand
CTCGACTGGCTGATCAACGCCAAGCGGCTGATTCAGGACGAAGACCGACAAGGCCGCACACTGATTTATCTGCCCAAACTCTATTTTGCCGAATGGGCATTTGCCAAAAAACTGACCGAACTTAACTACGGCAAGCATCCCTGTCCGCCGATTGACTTCGAGAAGGCGCTCGACTGGGTGCAGAAAAAAACAAAAGTTCAACTGTCGGAAAACCAGTGTGAGGCGCTGCGCCTCGCGGTACAGGCCAAAGTCATGGTTATCACCGGCGGCCCCGGCGTCGGGAAAACCACGCNNAACTGACCATCTCACTTTGCGCGCCGACGGGGCGCGCCGCCAAACGGCTCAGCGAAACCACAGGGCTGGAAGCGAAGACGATTCATCGCCTGCTGATGTTTAATCCCGGCACCGGCGGTTTCCGGCATAATGAAGAAAATCCTCTCGAAAGCGATATCCTGATCATCGATGAATCCAGCATGATCGATCAGGTGCTGGCCTATCAACTGTTGCAGGCCGTCCCGCAACGCGCCGCCGTTATCTTTGTCGGCGACGCCGACCAGCTTCCGTCCGTCGGGCCGGGACGTGTTTTGCGCGACATCATCAGTTCGGGTGCGGTTCCTGTCGTTGCACTCACCGAAATCTTCCGGCAGGCCGCCGAAAGCCGGATCGTAACCGGTGCGCATCGCATCAACCACGGACAGCTGCCCGAATTTCCGGAAGAGGGCGATAAATCGTCCGACCTTTATTTTATCGAAGCCGCCGAAGCGCAGAAAGCCATCGGCATCATCAGCAAAATGGTCAGCGAATCCATTCCGCAACGGCAGGGTTTGAATCCGATTGACGACATTCAGATCCTCACGCCTATGCAGAAAGGCGAGCTCGGTGCGCGCAATCTCAATCAGGTCATGCAGGCGCTGCTTAATCCGCACGGGCGCGAAGTGGAGCGCTTTGGCATTCTCTTCCGCGAAGGTGACCGCGTCATGCAGACCGAGAATGACTACGACAAAGAAGTTTTCAATGGAGACCTCGGACGCATCGCGGCGATCGACGAAGAGCAGCGCGAAGTCGTCGTGAAAATCGACGACCGCCGCGTTAAATATGAATTTCGCGAGCTCGACGAACTGGTGCACGCCTACGCCGTCACCATTCACAAAAGCCAGGGCAGCGAATATCCCTGCGTCATCATTCCGGTGCACACGCAGCACTTTGTCATGCTGCAGCGCAGCCTGCTCTACACCGCCGTCACGCGCGCCAAAAAATTTGCTGTGCTGGTCGGGACGAAAAAGGCGATGGGAATGGCCGTCAGTCATGCCGATGCCCGCGAGCGCGTCACCACTTTGAAGGAACGGCTTCAGAGTCAGAAATAATTTCCAATGCTTGGAAAACTTATGGCGCCGTCGGCGTCATCAGCGCGCGGCCTGCTGCATGAAGAAGTTGGTTTTCTTCTCATAACCGATGGTCGTGCTTTCGTTGTGGCCGGGATAGACGGCGACGTCGTCGGGCAGGGCGGCGAGTTTTTTCAAGGACTGCGCGAGAACGCGTCCGTCACCGCCGGGCAGGTCAGTGCGTCCGCAGGTTCCTTTGAAAAGGGTATCGCCGGTGAAGAGGACCTTCTCGTCTTTAAAGTAATAGCAGACGCCGCCCGGCGTATGACCCGGCGTTTCTATAATTTCCAAACTTTGGAAATTTTCGGCCAAAATTTTCCAAACATTGGAAACTTCAGGGTGGATGAATTCGGCGTCCGGTTTTTCGGGAGCCGGATACCANNTGAGCAAATAGGCGACGACAGTGAGTTCGTTATCACTCAGAATTTTTTCGATGTCTGCGGCATCGAAGCCGGGGTCGATGACAAACGCTTGTTTTTGATCGTTCCAGACGATGGCGGAGTTTACTTCAAAGGGGCCAACCGTGATGATTTCAACTTTCATGCGCGACAAGGTAGAGCATACAGGCGGAGTGTAAAAGCGCGAACGACAAAAATGTCGGCAGGACTCATTAAAAATTCATGGTTGGAAGGTTTGACATGACTGGATCATTTCTTCACCTTAGGCGGAATTTTAACCGGATCTAGAAGAAAACATTAACCTTAGAGGAGGACGCGATGAGCGCACCGACAACCAATAAGAAGCTGCTCGACTGGGTGGCGGAAATCGAAAAAATGTGCACCCCTGACCGTGTGGTCTGGTGTGACGGATCAACTGAAGAGTATGACCGTCTGATGGCTGAAATGGTCGCCAGCGGCATGGCGATCAAGCTGAACGAGCAGAAACGCACNNTGTACGTCATTCCGTTCTCGATGGGTCCGATCGGCTCTCCGATCTCTAAGAACGCAGTTGAAATCACCGATTCTCCTTACGTTGTGTGCAATATGCACATCATGACTCGTGTCAGCACCGAAGTCCTTCGTCTGATCGAAAAGACCGACGAGTTCATTCCCTGCCTGCACTCCGTCGGCGCTCCGCTTGAGCCCGGTCAGAAAGATGTTCGCTGGCCTTGCGCTCCGATCGAAAAGAAATACATCGCCCACTTCCCGGAAGAAAACCTGATTTGGTCGTTCGGTTCCGGTTACGGCGGAAACGCGTTGCTCGGCAAAAAATGTCTGGCGCTGCGTATTGCTTCCAACATGGCCCGTCACGAAGGCTGGATGGCTGAGCACATGCTCATCCTGCGTTTCACCAATCCGGAAGGCAAAAAATTCCACATCGCTGCGGCTTTCCCGTCCGCCTGCGGAAAAACCAACCTGGCCATGCTCCAGTCCACCGTTCCGGGCTGGAAGGTCGAAACCATCGGTGACGATATCGCCTGGATGAAACCGGGTGCTGACGGCCGCCTCTACGCGATCAACCCGGAAGCCGGTTTCTTCGGCGTTGCGCCGGGTACCGCGGAGTACTCCAACCCGATGGCTCTCGCCAGCTGCGCGAAAGACACCATCTTCACCAACGTGGTCNNCAGCCGCTTCACAGCCCGCGCAGCCAACTGCCCGGTGATCTGCGAAGACTGGGAAAACCCGGCCGGCGTACCGATCGACATCTTCGTGTTTGGCGGACGCCGCACCACCACGATGCCGCTGGTTCACGAAGCCTTCGACTTCAATCAGGGTGTCTACATGGGTGCAACCGCCGCTTCCGAGCCGACCGCTGCCGCGCTG
>DINM01000025.1:0-464 GCA_002423675.1 Verrucomicrobia bacterium UBA5540 | reverse complement strand
CGTATGACCGAACAGCTCAAGGCTCTGGAAGCCCGCCTGAACGGCTAGTTTTCCAGGGTTCGGAAGAATTTCTTCCAACCCTTGGAAACAAAAAAGCGCTCTGCTTCGGCAGGGCGCTTTTTTTGTGCCTTATTTTCCAATGTTTGGAAAGCGCAGGTGCAATTTTTCCAATGCTTGGAAGATCAGCTGAGGCGCGGGAAGGCGAGCGTGACGAGAGCGCCGGTATTGCTGGCGTTGTTGGCAAGAATGAGCGATCCGCCGTGTGCTTCGACGATGTTTTTTGTGATGAAAAGACCCAGCCCCATACCACCGGATTCGCCTTTGGTGGTGTAATGCTTGGTTTGCATGTCGGCCAGTTTTTCGACAGGGAAACCGCCACCGTTATCTTCGACCTCAACCAGCGCGCGGCGTCCATCCGTCCGCCAGCCGATGTTGAGTTTTCCGCCGGAGGCGGGCAGGGCTTC
>DINM01000132.1:6935-26888 GCA_002423675.1 Verrucomicrobia bacterium UBA5540 | reverse complement strand
CTCTACCAGAATGCGGCGATTGCCGATCTCATGCTTCATCAGCTCCAGCGTTTCGTCCAGTAACCGCTCCATCTGCACCGGCTTGCGATCGGGAAGCGAAGGACGAATCGCGCGCAGGAACTGCGTAATAATCCGATCAAGGCGGTGCACCTCCCGTTTAGAAACCTCAACCAGTTCCTTCAAGCTTTCGCGCGCTTCCGAATCCGCCAGCTCTTCGAGCTCTCGATCCATCAGTTGCAGATGAATGGTCACCGCGTTCAGCGGATTGCCGATTTCATGAGCCACGCCTGCAGCAAGCAGCGTCAGCGCTTCCAGTCGCTCAGACTCAATCGACTCGGCTGTCGTCGCCCGCTCACGCGTCACATCACGGAAAATCACCACGGCCCCCTGCTCGCGCTCTTCGATCGCGGAATGCGGTACCACATAAAATTCAACAAAACGGTGATCCGGATAAGTCACTTCGATTTCTCGACGCACCAGCCGCTCCCACTCGTCGCCGTCCAGGCTCAGCACCTTCTCCCAGTCAATATCACGGATATAGCGGGCAATCGGCTGACCCTCTGCGGCCTCAAGTTTAAAGCCAAACAGCGACTCCGCCGTGCGGTTCGCATAGCGAATCCGTGCACCGCGCCCAACCACCACAATCCCTTCCTGAATTGCTTGGAAAATGGTTTCAAGAAGTCCCTTCTCGCGCACCAAGTGCAGAAACTGCGCTTGAACGCTGTCAGAGTCCATCCGGTCGAGGCGGTCGATTAACTTATCCAAAAACTTCGATTTCATAATGAAAGCCATGTTTTACTGGGACAATTTGTACCATAGACCCGCCGAAAATCAACGGCTTAAACGCGACANNGTAGAAAGCATCCGGATCATCGGCCTTAATGGACTCAAGAATCCATTTGATGTCTTTGCGACGGCAAACGATCAACAGCTCCGTGACCGGTCCGAACCGTCCTTCACCCGAAAAGGTCGTGATCATCTGACCGGCATCGCGCAACCGGTTGGCAGCCGCCGCGCCGGCGGTGCGGCTGAAGGCGCGCAGAGCAACATGACCCAGCGCAATCTTCCGTTCGAGCGCAATACCGACAACATTACCGGTGGCAAATCCAAACCCGTAAAAAACCGCCAGAATCGGTGCGGTATAAATCTGCTGCACGATAGCAGAGNNTCACCCAGATGGTGACTTCGATAAAGCCCAGAACAAACGCCAGCCGGGTTCGCCCCTGCACGGTGACAATCGTTCGAACCGTTCCGACAGAAACGTCCACAATTCGGGCGAAGAAAATCAACACACCGATCAGCAGAATATGAAAGGTCACAACCGCCTCCGGATTAACCATGATCCGTCGCGTCAATCACTTCCAGAACGGAGGGAACTTTTTCTTTCAGGAGACGTTCAATACCATTTTTCATGGTCATGCGTGCGCCCATACAACCGCGGCATCCGCCCTGCAGTTCGAGGTACACCTTACCGTCTTTCACAGTGGTAATCGTCGCACCACCGCCATGTGTGGCAAGCGCCGGATTGATTTCGGCGTCCATAACTTTTTCGACTGCTTCGAGAATTTCAGCATCATTCATGAGTAAGCTCCCTGATTTTTCAAAAATATAACCGATCCGATCGGCATCGTCAAAATTCATTTGTCTAAAGACGTTTTACCGGTGGTTTTTAACGAATTCCCCAATGATTATGCCATAAATGGTTTTGCCAAACCGGTCTCGTCCTGTAGGGTTTCCCGTCTAACCAAACCTGCATAAAGGAAAGATCATGATCGAAGACGGCAAAAAAGTACGCATTCACTNNCCGCAGGCCGCGATCCACTTGAATTTGAAACCGGGGCCGGGCACGTCATTCCCGGCTTTGACTCGGCCGTGCGCGACATGGATGTCGGCGGCAAGAAAACCGTCACGATTCCGGCCGCCGAAGCCTATGGCGAAGCGCGCGAAGAGATGGTTGGAGATATTCCCAGGGATCGCTTCCCTTCTGACATGGAACTGAGCATCGGTATGCCGCTCCAAATGATGGGCCCTCAGGGCCCGCTGCAGGTGGTTGTCAAAGAAATCAAGGAAGACGCAGTGACCATCGATGCAAACCATCCGCTGGCGGGTAAAGAGCTGACGTTCGAACTCGAGCTGGTCGAAATCGTCTAGGAGCCACCTCCCTCAAAACGCAAGGCCTCCGAAGTGTTTCGGAGGCTTTTTCTATTCCCGTCGCATCGAGAACATGCAGATCGATCCGGCGACGGCCGCATTAAGCGACTCCGTGTTTCCAGACATTGGAATCGAAAGCTTCCGCGTTGCCAGCTTTTGAACCGCATCGGAAACGCCGCGGGCCTCATTGCCGNNCGTCAATTTTCCAAACATTGGAAAACGGCAGCGCCCCCATCGTTGCGCGCACGGTTTTCGGGTTAAACACTTCAACACAATCTCCGTGCAAAAAAATGCCGTCAAAGCCGAACGCCACCGCTGAGCGGATCAGCGTGCCCATATTGCCGGGATCCATCAGGTTATCGAGCAGCAGATAGTTTCCCCGCTCCGGATGAAGCACCAGCGGTTCCGGCGTGTACTCGACTACGCCGAGAATTCCCTGCGACGTACGGCAGTCGGAAAGCTGCTCCATCACATCGTGTGCAATCGAATAAACCGGAACAGAAAAATCCTTGGCCAGCTCAACAGCATCCGAAGAAACCCATATTTCTTTGAGTGTATAGGAGCCCAGTCCGGAACCATCGGTAAGAGCCGAAAGAGCGCGAACGCCTTCTATTACAAATGCGGAAGCGGCCTGCCGCTCTTTTTTGGAGCGCACCAGCGCACGCACAGCTTTGAGTTTTGGATTGTCCTTGGACAAAATGGACTGCATCAATGTTTTTTCCCGTCGAGCCACATAAACCCACCCGCATCGTCTTCCATTCGTTTGAGCTGAAGTTGCGAGCGGTGTTTCATGCCGACGCCCATCACGTCGACAATATGATACGAATCCGCCTCAGCGCGATGATAGACCCCTTTGTCGACATTGAGGTATGCAGCCAGCTTTCCAAGCGCATGGCTCAGCGCATGCGGAAACCAGACGCGAAACAACGGAAGCGTATCCAGCACCGGCATTGCCGGTGCATCAATGTCCGCGCGCTTCAGCTCAGCTTTCAGAAAATCGACATCGAACGGCGCGTTATGTGCCAGCAGAACACTGTCTCCGCAAAACGCGGCGAACTCCGGAAAAACCTCTTTAAACTGCGGCGCATTCAACACATCGCCGGTACGGATCCCATGCACCTCTGTCGCGCGCAACGGAATATCGCATTCCGGATTGATCAACCAGTTGGTCTCCGAAAGAATCTCTCCATTCCCGCGAAACTTCACCGCACCAATTTCCACCAAGCGGTCGTTTTTAGGACTGAAGCCGGTCGTTTCCGTATCAAACGCAACAAAAATCGTATTTGTGACCAGCGCCGACGGGTCAGGCATGGCGGCCCAAAGCGAACCGGACATCAGAACAACAGCAAGTAAACTCTGTGCTTTTCCAAACATTGGAAACAAATCATAATGCACCCTCATGAAAATAACACCCGAAATGATCACTATTTTCCCGAACCTGAAAATCCGTCAAAACGCCCCGCTCCGCGACTTCACCACCTTCCGCCTCGGCGGCCCCTGCCCGCTGCTGATCGAAGGCGCAACGGCGGCTCAACTGCCTGACGTCGTTCAACAACTCAATCAGGCCAAACACCCCTTTCTTGTCATCGGCCAAGGTGCGAATCTCGTCATCTCCGACCACGGTATCGAACAGGCCATTTTCCGTTTCTGTTCCGAAACGCCGGACATCAAAGCCGACGAAAATCGTGTCACCGTTTCCGGTGACACCCTGCTCGACGATCTCGCACTCTTCACCGTGGAAAACGAAACCGGCGATCTCTCGTACTGTTCGGGAATTCCCGGTACCGTCGGCGGCGGCATTGCCGGAAACGCCGGCGCCTTCGGGCGGCAGATGGGCGACCACCTGATCTCTGTTGAACTGCTCGGACTGGATGGAAACGTTCGCGCCGTTCCCCACGACGAACTCGAATTCGCCTATCGCCACTCCAAACTCAAAGAAACCGGCGAGATTGTCCTTTCAACGACATTTGAATTACCGAAAGCCGACAGGTCGATCATGCAGGCAGAGCGCGACCGCATTATGGAGTTCCGCAAAGAGCATCATCCCGACTGGCACAACGAACCCTGCGCCGGAAGCGTCTTCCGCAACATCGAGCCGACCTCCGCCGTCGAGCGGCGCAAAGCGGCCGGATACTTTCTCGAAGAAGCCGGAGTACGATCATTCAAAGTTGGCGGAGCAAAAATTTACGAAAAACACGCCAACATCATCGTTGCCGATAAAGGCTGCACCGCACAGGACGTCTGGGAGCTCTCCGAGCAAATGGCCGCCGCCGTCAAAGAAAAATTTGGTATTGATCTCGTCCGCGAAGTCCGGTTTTTAGGAAAATTCAATTAACCGCAAAAGCTCGCCACGCCAACGTCCAGCATCACTCTGAACCGCCGGAGGCGGTGATAGAGTGTGTGCTCTGGTTAGATTAATTGTCTTTTATTTCCTTAATCGACTCCTTGATGGACTTCGCATGAAGGTCGCTCAAGGCTACTGTGAATCCACGGCTACTACCTTCTCTTAGGGTCACCACTTCAATATTAATAATTTCCAATGTATCCATGTTAAAGAGAAGCTGATATCTGTAATCCTTATCTTGTGGAGTTATACGTATCAGTAAATAGGGAGGGAGTTTTGACCTTGTGTGATACCAAGATGAGCTGATCTGAATTGCACAGGGTTCTTCCTCAAAAAATGATTTAACGTAAGGGGAGAATTCCATCTCATGATTTTTGATTCTTAGCTTGCTCGCCTTCAGGTCTAACTGGGCTGGTTGATACTCGGCGGGCAATCCTACGAGGTTATTGTTTTCGAGAACAATTATTCGGTCTTGATGTGCATGACTTACGGTGGAGATTATTAGGATTGAGATGAAGCCTAGTAATGTCTTATTTGTTTTCATATTTATCCAAATCTAACGCGAGTTGAGCGTCTTCGAGATAGGCTGGCAGACGGAGTCTGCCAAGTCTAGCGAGAAGCCGCTCGAATGATCTGGTTCGGGCGCGCGCAGCGCGCCGGAACACCGGCTCTACCGATATTCAGCGTAAAAATCAACTGAACCGTTCGATGGTTTTGCGGATGCGGGCAATGGATTTTTCTTTGCCGAGGATGGCGAGGACGGGCGCAAGGTCGGGGCCAGACTGCTGACCGGAAACCGCAATACGCAGCGGCGGCATGACGTCGCCGAATTTGAGTCCGCCCTGCTCGACAAAGTTGTGGAGCGCGGTGTTGACGGTTTCCGAATCAAACGTTTCCAAACCTTGGAAAATTCCAACGATTTTTTCCAATGTTTGGAAACTTCCCTCTTTGAGTAGCTTTTTCTCGACGGCTTTTTGGTCGTACTCGAATTCTTCGGTGAAGAAGAAGGCGGCGGCCGGCGCGATTTCGGACGGCAGTTTCGTGCGCGGCTGGAGCAGCTCGCAGACGGCGGGATTTTTTCCAATGCTTGGAAACTCGGCCTCAGCCAGCGCAGCGAAGGCTTCGGGTTTCATGGCACGAATGTATTCGCCGTTCATCCAGAGCAGTTTCCTCAGATCCATCTGTGCGGGCGAGGAGCGAACGGTGGAGAGGTCGAAGGCTGCGATCATTTCGGCGCGGGTCATGATTTCGCGGTCATCGCCGGGCGACCAGCCGAGGAGCGCGAGATAGTTGAAGAGTGCGTCGCCAAAGAAACCTTTGCTCTGGAAGTCGCCGACGAAGGCATCGCCGTCGCGTTTGGAGTACGGCTTACCCTGCGCGTTGACGATCATGGGAAGATGGGCAAATTGCGGAACGGGCGCGCCGAGCGCCTGATACATGGCGATGTGGCGAAAGGTGTTTTCGACGTGGTCGTCGCCGCGAATGACGTGGGTGATGCCCTGTTCAATGTCGTCGAGCACGTTGGCGAGATGGAAAACCGGCGTACCGTTGGAGCGGACAATGACGAAGTCGGCCATGTCTTTGGCCGACTTTTTGAGCGTGCCTTTGACGAGGTCGGTGAATTCCATGTCGGTTCCGGGCATTTTAAAGATGATGCATTCGCCCTGCCCGGTGCCGCCTTTGTCTTCTTTATAGGCGTGGCCGGAGGCGAGAAGCTGTTCGGCGGCGGCAAGGTGCGCGTCCATGCGGGTGGACTGGTACAGCGGCTCTTCGTCGACGTTCAGGCCGAGCCATTCCATCGCTTCGAGCNNCCGATATGGCGGGCATAAAGCCAATTGAAAATGGCGGCGCGCATGTTGCCGATGTGGACATGACCGGTCGGACTGGGAGCAAAACGGGTACGTACTTTCATGGCGATATGGTATACGGTATACGGGATACGGGATGCAAGAGGCGAGTTGTTTATTTCCCGTACGTCTCATAGATCGCCTGTCTGACGGGACAGGTGCAGAAAAAATTGTCTCCAAAAGGAAATTTATAAGCGCAGGAGTCAGAATCGTGACAGATAAACCGCTGCGGACCGACCACCCGAGGTTGCGGTTCAGACAAAAAGCCCTTTAGACAGTGATACTCCCGATTGCATCGATCGGCGAGATCAAGAACCTCTTTGCCAATTTTGAGTTCCATCGGCATCACTTTAAACCTATTCTCATCTTATATGCAACCAACGGAGAAAACTTTATGAGACCTCATCATATCCGAAAAGTTCTGCTTACCCGCGAACAGATTCAACAGCGGGTTCACACTCTGATTGAAGAAATTGCCGAAACCTGCGAAGCCGAAAATCTGGTCATGCTGGGCATCCTGCGGGGCAGCTTTATCTTTTTAGCCGATCTCGTCAGGGGCTTCGAGCAANNGCATTCTCGACAGCGGACGCACCCTCTCCTTTGCCCGGGACCTTTTCCTGCAACGCGGTGCCCGCTCAGTAAAAACCTGTGTACTGCTGGACAAAAAAGCCAACCGTGCCGTAGACGTGGAGGCGGACTATGCCGGGTTCCCGGTCGATGATGTCTTCGTGGTCGGTTACGGCCTGGACTACGACAACCGCTACCGTGAACTGCCTTACATCGCCAACGTCACGTTTCTAGACGAATAAAATGCCCGCCTTTTGCAAAATGGTTGGAAACTTAGCCAGAATCATTGCCGATGCTGACCGAACAGGATATGCTCAGCCGAATTTTACGGAAGACTTTGTAAATAGAAACTAAACACCCCCCCCCGTCATAACGACAAGCGAACCCGCCTGCAGAAAGAGTCCCCATGACAAAACTGAGAACAAAAATCAAAGCATTCAGAAACAGACTGACTTCTATCAGTAAAGAAGAACCTTTGAATAAACTGTCGCTGACCACGATCATCATTCTGGATTTGTTTGTTCTAATAATTCTATTCAACGGGCTGGATGAACATACCCGGCAACTCACCACGGCGGATGAATATTTGCCTGTTGCGGCCCGGAACATTTTCATTTGACAGAACTGGACGCCAGCCAACCGGATTTCGCGATTGCAACCGCTCATTCTGGCCGATCGCAATAATGCCCGCTACCGCTACGAAAGCCCTTTCGATGAACAGAAAATCAGCCGAATGCATCCGGCCAGCCGAGAATTCTACGAACAGGTCAAATCTCTCGCTCAGAACAAAGAGTTGTCCGCCCTCTTTCTGAGCCGCCAGAAAACCGTTGATGAGCGTGAAAAAACCCAAAAGTCCTTTGATAAGGCAAAAAAATCGTACGACACCCAGTTGCTCGAGAACATCGCTAACGCCACAAACCCCGGCGACAATGCCACCTCAACCACCGCGCGCGAGTACTCGCAAAAAATCGAGCGGCTTACCGCACAAGTTCGAAATACGGAACAGCAGATTCATGCGCACCTGGGTATCCAAAAGCTCTGGGGCATCATCACCCCGGATGATGCCGCCCGCAACCAGGTCGTCGCCGACTTCAAAATGTTCCAGTTTTGGTTCCCTCTGAAAGAACTGGCATGGCAGCTCCTGTTCTTATTGCCGATTTTCGGTGTCTTTTATGCATGGAGCATCCGCAGTGTTAAAAAGGGAAACCCGATCCAAACGCTGATTGCCTCGCATCTGATGGTTATCGCCTCGTTGCCCATTATTCTAAAAATGATTGAACTGGTCCTCGACATTATCCCGAAACACTTTTTCAAAAACCTTTTTAAAATTCTGCAGTCGCTGCATTTGATGGCACTCTGGCACTACTTCATCATCTTCGGCTCCATCGCCGTCGGATTGTTTCTGGTTTATTTTATTCAGCGGAAAGTATTCAACCGGCAGAAAGTCATGCAGAAACGGCTGATGAGGGGTGGGTGTACCACCTGTAGTAAAAAACTTCCTCCTAGTGCGATATTTTGCCCATTCTGCGGATCTGGACAGCGAACCGTGTGCGTCGCTTGCGGAAAAGAAACTCCGGTCGGCGGCTTGCATTGTATCCACTGCGGAACATCCCGCTAAAGACAGGAAACATCTATGACCTTCCTTCGACAACAACTTGTTCTCATCGGATTATCGGCCTTACTCCTTTTTGGATGTCAGAGCCCCACGATGAAAGGCACACCGTTTTACACCGGCGAATACGAAGGTCCTCAAGAAGAAAACACAGATCGGGTCAATCTCTGGCCGGCACTGTATTACCGTGCCCCGGCACTCTCCGTATTCTGGCCGTTTTTTGAACTCACCGACAACCACACGGCCCTGCGCCCTGTATTCTCTGTCTACAACAAGAAATCCTCCAAGCCCATCTATAATGTCCTCTGGCCGATCGCCCGCTTTGATACCGGCAAACAGTCCAACCGTATTTTCCCAACGTACTGGGGCAAGAACTCATGGGTTGGCGATGAATATTTCGTTGTTGTTCCCATATATTGGCATGTGGACAACCCCTTTAAAAATGACGGACTAAACGCACTCTTCCCGCTCTGGATATGGAACGCAGACAAAAACGGTAGACGTCTGGATCTACTCTGGCCTGTTTACGCTAATAAAAAGAGCATCACCGAAAATCTGTGGCGGCTCTGGCCGCTTTACGGGGTTGATGCTAGCACCAACGGTAAAGACGTCTCCCGTTTTTGGGCATGGCCGCTCGGCGGATCGAAAAAAAATGACCGTGTTGAGGAGCATTACCTTTTCCCTCTTTATTACGCGGGAAACCAAGGTCTTCAAACCGATCTGTGGACTCTGCTAGGCGGGCGCTCCATCGGCCCCGACAGCACCCGCTGGGCAGTGTTCCCCGCTCTTTCATGGGGAGAAAAAATAGGCTCAAACAGCAAGAACCGTTTTCTGCTCGGCCTCGCCGGGAACCAGCAAACCAAAAAAGAACAGTCATCCCACATTCTTCCGATCTACGCCAAACGCCAAGGAGCCGACTTATCCTATTTCTTCTCGGTGCCTTACTCCACGTCTTCCGCCGCCGACGGCTCCTCCTGGAAAGCCAGCCTTCCGCTCTTTCACAGTCAGACGGATGCCGCCGGAACCAACCGGCTGATCACCCCGCTCTATTCCCGTAAAAACGATCCCGCCGGCAACAACCTGTGGCGATGCTACTTCCCGCTGCTCTATCTGGATGAAACCTACGATGCGCATTTCATGACCCTGCTCGGCGGACGATGGCGTTCCGGAGACAACAGCGGCTGGCTGGCCACCCCCATTCTAAGCGGTGGAACCAAAACGCCCGATTGTGAAAAAACCATCTGGGCCGCCGGATTGGCCGGACGCAAATCAACGCCTGAAAAAACCAGTCATTACGCGATCCCGTTCTACTATAACTGCTCTCAAGAAAACCGGNNCAGCCGATCAGCTGAACCGCTCCGACATTCTTCCGCTCTACAGCTGGAAGCGGGACGACTACCTCTTCACGCTTCCTTACGGTAAAACGAAAACATACTCCTACTTCGCTACCCCGCTGGTCGGATGCTACCTCGACAAGAAAGGTGGCTGGGTATTCCCGCTGTGGCAGCATAAATCCACAGACAAAAAAGAAGAAACCAACCTGTTGCTAGGCCTTGGGAACCGCTACAAAACGAAAAACAGTAGCGGCCACTCCTTCTTCCCGCTCTACAGCACCAGTCAATCGACCAACCAGAACTGGAGCGATAAAACCCTGACTCGGCACAACAAACAGTTCAACGCGCTTCTCCTGTTCTGGAACACCCAACGGAGTCTCACCGGGCCGGACAGCACCACCCTTGAAGAACATTCAACCTCTGGACTGTTTCCTTTGTGGACTAAACGCCTCGACATGCCGCGCAATGGCGAAAAGATCACAGAAACTGCCAGCCTCCTTCTGCGTCTCTATGATTATCGCCGCGAAACGCCACGGAACGACGATGATAAAACCTATACACGCCACCGCGTCCTCTGGCGGCTGTACCACAAAGAAATGCTCGGCGCAGATACCAGCACCGATATCTTCCCGGCCATCACCATCGACAAAAAGGAAGCCGGATTCCGCAAATATTCCTTTCTCTGGAGGCTGTACCGCTACGAAAAAGATCCGGAAGCCGGAACCACGAAACTGGATCTCTTCTTTATCCCTCTGAAGCGCTCGTAATACAGAACTTTCCAATATTTGGAAAACTCTTCCCTTCCGGTGCGGCCTGCTGTAGAAAATCCGAACGGAGAAACACTATGAGTATAAAAGTTGTCATTCAAGGCGCAGCCGGGCGTATGGGAAAAACCCTGATCCGCTGCATTCAGGAACAGAAAATCGCGGGTCTTGAACTGACCGGAGCAATCGACCTTTGGGACGTTCCAGACATTGGAAAAGATGCCGGACTGTCTGCCGGCACCAAAGAAGCGGGCGTTAAGCTGACGACCGATCTGGTCGCCGTCGCGCCGGGTGCGGACGTGATTATCGATTTCACCTCGCATTTTGGAACCGCCGGAAACGCCGAACGCGTCGCTGAGTGGAAAACCGCCTGGGTCATCGGCACAACCGGTCTGGCCGATGCAGAGCTGGCCGCCGTACACGCGGCGGCGAAGAGCGTTCCTGTTGTGATGGCCGGAAACATGAGCCTTGGCATCAATCTCCTTTGCAATCTGGTGAAAGAAGCTGCGAAAGCGCTGCATGCGCGCGGCTACGACATTGAAGTAATCGAACGCCACCACAATCAGAAGAAGGATGCGCCGAGCGGCACCGCCCTGATGCTTGGACAGGCCGCAGCCGACGGCGCGGGCCTTGATTTGAAAAAGTCGCAGATAGATGGCCGCACCGGTATGCCCGGCGCGCGCACCCAGGAGGAAATCGGTTTCCACGCGGTGCGCGGCGGAGACATTGTCGGCGACCACACCGTGCTCATGGCCGGAACGGGTGAAATGATCGAGCTCTCTCATCGCGCCACCAGTCGCGAAACCTTTGCCATCGGCGCACTCAACGCCGCCGCCTGGATCGTTCAGCAAAAGCCCGGCCTCTACAGCATGAAAGACGTTTTAGGACTGTAAACCATGCGCTTCGGCGGCATCGACTACGCCATCCTGCTGATCTACCTCGCCGCAATGGTCTGGATCGGCTTCCTGTTCGCAGGTCGCCAGAAAACCGCAGAAGACTTTTTTCTGGCTGGACGCAAAATGCCATGGTTGGCCGTGGCGATGAGCATGTATGCCTCCCTGACCAGCGCAGTGACCTACATGGGTCTGCCCAGTCTCGCCTACCGCAGTAATGTCACCTTGCTGGCCGTGGCCATCGTCAGTCCCCTGCTCGCGCCGATTTTGATTTTTGTTTTCTACCCAACCTACCGCAAGCTAGGTATCACCACGTCGTATGAATACATCGGCATTCGCTTCGGTGCGGCCGCGCGGCGTACGGCGGCCGCACTGTTTCTCTGTGCACGGCTCGGCTGGATGGCGACCGTCATTTATGCACCCGCGCTGGCCCTTTCGATTGCCACCGGACTTCCGCTGGTTTTCAGCATCCTCACGATGGGACTTCTGGCGACNNCTCTGGACCGATGTCGTACAGTTCGTCACACTGATCGGCGGCGCCATCACCGTGGCATTTTTCCTCGTTCACTTCTCTCCGGACGGCGCAGCAGGAATCATCCGCTTTGCACAGAACAATAATCATTTGCAGCTCGATGGATCGATCAGCCTTTTCCGCATGACACTCGCCGGCGTCACCATCTCGTTTTTCTTTCAGATGATGCAGGACTACGGCACCGATCAGGTAACCGTTCAGCGGCTGATTTCAACGCGCACCAAAGGCGGCATGGCCAAGGCCATCCTGTTCAATGCCGGAACCGACTTCTGTATTGTCTCGCTGTTACTGTTTATCGGCCTCGGCCTGTTCGCCTATTATCAGCTGCACCCCGGCGCCCTGCCCGAAACCATCAGCGGCGACCGCATTTTCCCCTATTTCATTGCGCACGTTCTGCCTGTCGGGCTCTCCGGCCTGCTGATCGCGGCAATTTTCGCGGCGGCCATGTCGAGCATGGATTCCGGCATCAATTCGATGGCGACCGTGGTAGTGAACGATTTTATTTTTCCAATCCTTGGAAAACGCGAAGATGCTGAGGCGGTTCGCCTTGCGCGCATCGTTACTGCGCTGCTCGGACTGCANNCCAAAGGCATCATCGAGACCTTTGCGACGTTTATGGGACTGTTCAATGCGCCGGTGCTGGCGCTCTTTCTGCTGGGTCTGCTGACAGAACGTGGACTGTTCCGCGCCTGGATTCCGGCGGCGGCGCTGGGCATCGGCCTGACGGCGGCTCTTCAGTTAACGGCCGTTTCATGGATCTGGTATTTCCCGACCGGCTTTGCAGTCACGTTTTTCGGAGCACTGAGCGGCTCTCATTTTATACGCGGGAACCACTCGAATAGCCGCTAAACAGCAATGTGATCTCGTCTTTCCAATGGCTTGCCTGCGGAAATAATAACGCTTATCCTGACCCGCATGGACAAAGCATTTATGCAGGAGGCAATTCGGCTCTCGATTGAAAAAATGGAAGCCGGGGAAGGCGGTCCGTTCGGAGCCGTGATTGTTCGAAATGGGAAAATCATCGGGCGCGGATGGAACCATGTCACCTCGTCCAATGACCCGACCGCACACGCAGAAGTCTCCGCGATCCGCGAGGCCTGCACCCATCTTGGCACATTCGATCTGTCGGGATGTGAAATCTATTCAAGTTGTGAACCCTGCCCGATGTGCCTCTCCGCCATTTACTGGGCCCGGCTCGATAAACTGACTTTCGCCGCTACACGCAAAGACGCTTCTAATGCAGGTTTCGACGACGAATTTATTTATCAGGAAGTATCCAAAGATTGGAAGACTCGCATCTTGCCCTCGGAACAGTTCCTGTCCGACGAAGCGCGAAAAGCCTTCGAGCAGTGGAAGACCAAGTCTGATAAAACCCCCTACTGATTCGCACGCATGGCGCGCGGACAGACGACAGGCTGAAACTCTGCACTGCGGCTTTCCAAACGTTGGAAAAACAGGCAGGATGCCCGCGTTATGCCGATTCCTTCCATTCTGTTAATTGCACTGGGCCTGGCGATGGATGCGTTTGCCGTATCCATCACCAGCGGCATTACAATTAAAAATCTAAAAGCGCGCCACGCCCTGCTTCTCGGCGTAGCCTTTGGGATTTTTCAAGCGGTGATGCCGGTGATTGGCTGGCTTCTCGGTCAGTGGGCCCACAGCTTTATTTCTGTCGTGGATTACTGGATTGCCTTCGGACTGCTTCTATTCGTCGGCGGCCACATGATTATCCAGTCGATGCAGCCGGAAGATACAGAGCACGGACCGCAGAACCCGCTGCATCTGCCGACCTTGCTGACGCTGGCGGTCGCAACCAGCATCGATGCGTTCGCGATCGGGATCAGCCTTTCAATGTTGCGCGNNTATTGTGATGCCGGTTCTGATCATAGGAATCGTTACATTCGTCCTCTCCTTTGCAGGCGTTTATTTCGGCAAGCTCTTCGGGCACTTTAATGAAAAAAAGCTGGCGGTTGCCGGCGGATTAATTTTGATTGGCCTCGGCACAAAAATGCTGCTGGATCATCTGATTGAAAATCACAACATGTTCACCGACTCGAAAACCGTCTGGTTCGCATTCGGCCTGACGCTGGCCGCCGGTCTGGCGACGGGCATTGGCAGCCTGCTGGCCTTTTTCACCCGACAGAGCAAGGCGCGGCGCGCCTCCATGTTATTCGGCGTCTCCACCGGCCTGTTGCTATGGACCGCCTTCCGCCAGCTCATCCCGATTGCCGAGGCCGACCTCGGCAATCCCGCATTAGCCGGGCTCGCATTTTTCGGAGGCTTCATTATCATTGCGCTAATCGACCGGCTGGTTCCAAGCTTTGGAAATCCGCACGAACCGCTTCTCATCGAAGCACTTAATCCGGAACCCGACTTCCGCCGTACAGGAATGCCCGCCGTGCTGGCGATCGCTGCGCACAGCTTTCCCGAAGGCGTGGCCGTTTTTATCACGGCTCTGCACGCCCCGGCACCGGTCGCAATCGGCGCAGCCATCGCCCTGGCGTTGCACAATATTCCGGAAGGCATCACCACCGCCCTGCCGATGTATCACGCGACCGGCAGCCGAGCCAAAGCCTGCGGCTTCTCTTCGCTGACCGGACTGGCCGAGCCTTTCGGTGCGCTGATCGTCTATACGCTCATGTACCGCGTTCTCAGCGGCGAAGCACTGGGCATTCTCTCCGGCGCAAGCGCCGGGGTCATGGTCTTCATTGCGCTCGACGGACTTTTGCCCGCCGCGCGCGTCTTCGGTGAAAACCATCACGCGATTCTCGGCGTTCTCCTCGGTATGCTGGCCGCCGCCGCTCTCGCTCTGCTCTGAAATTGCCTTTTCGCCAGGCACTCCGAAGTATATACACACGGCATGAAACGCGATATTGAATGGATTGAAAAACTCGACGACGGCGTGAAGCGCACCGTGCGCATTGCGATTTCCATGAACAAAGGAATCAAATGGCAGTTCAAACGCTCCGACGAAGAACGCTGGGACTACGACACACCCGCCTCATCCGACGACTGGCTGGCCCTCGAAAATAAAGTCGCTGCGCTCTACAACCGCCGCCGCGCCACCCACGAAGAACTGGAGATGGTGCGCACACAGAGGAAAAAACATGGCTGAATTTCAAATCATCGGCGAATATATCGAGCTGGATAAACTGCTGAAAGCCGCGCAGCTCTGCGGCACCGGCGGCGAAGCACGCATTGTCATCAGCGAGGGCCTTGTCACCGTCGACGGCCAAACCGAACTGCGCCTGCGCCGAAAAGTAAAGCCCGGCATGACGGTTCAATACGCCGGCGAGTCCCTCACCGTCCGCTGAGTTTCCAAGGTTTGCCACTTCACTTTGTTTCGTTGCTGGCGCAAATAACGCAGCCTCTCTCGACTTCGTCTCGGGTGGAAGAAATTTTTCCAACCCTTGGACCTGAGGCATTCCGAAAGTGCNNATTCCCCAAAAGAAGCGAAGCGACGAAAGGCCTTTAAAATTGACCGTACGGCAGTAAAAAGCGTACCTTTTCGAACTGCATGAGAGAAATTTCGATACCGCCCATGAGGCGCTGGACACAATCGTTACAAAATCTGCCTTCCGCAGAAATAGAGGTTCCTCGTGAAACGTAAACTTTTCAGAAAAAAAACTGATCGCGTCGCAGCGACGAAAGATCTCACCACCCGCGACAGGAAAAAGCGCCTGCCGCTTTTCAACCTGACGCTGACCGTGTTTTTATGGGTCGCGCTGGTACTGTTTTTCTACAGCGGACGCCTGCTTCGTCCGCAGCAACTGGTTTCCGGGCAGCAGGCCCCGGAAACCATCGCGGCGTCGGTCGACTTCCGCGCTGAAAATGTCGCCGCCACGCAGGCCAAACAGCGCGCCGCAGCGGATACCGTTTTACCGGTGTTCCGAATCGACGACTCCGCGCTTGAAAGCGTCCGTGGAGTGCTCACCACCAATCAACTGGCCAAGCTGTTCCCCTCCGCCGGGACAACCGATGTTCAGTCCGTTATTTTCACAGCACTGTCGAACACCGTCTTCAACGGGATTATTTCCGCCGGGGATTCGAAAACCGGATTCAACGGAATTGCACCGTCCGGCAAAGTGGCCCTGCGCGGCGGAAAAACCGATNNACCGATGTCATCCGTACGCTCGACAGCTTCGCCGTCCAGCCTGCCGCATTAAAAGCAACCGTCGCGGAAATTCTCAAACGGCTTCCGAAGGAGAGCCGGAACGAAGATATCGTCCGCGCACAAGTCGTTCCATGGCTCTGGCCCAATCTCGTTTATGATGCTGCTGAAACTGCCGCGCGCCGCGCCCAGACCATCGCGCTGGTCGATCCGGCCATTGAACCGGTGAGCGCCGGAACCATTCTGATCCGCAACGGCGACACGGTCAACGAACAGACGCTCAAATGGCTGGCCGCGCACGAACAGCGGTTGAGCGAACTCGAAACGCCGACCGAGCGTATTCAGCGGCTGGCCGGGAGCGGCCTGCTCCTGCTGCTCGGCCTCGCCTTAACGGCGGCGATCGCCGGTATTGCGCAACCCTCTCTGTTGCGCAGTCGTCGTCAACTGCTCCTGCTGATCACGCTTTCGATCCTCCCGCTCATCGCCGGCAAAGGACTGCTCTATGCAACCGTTAATCTGCGCCTGATTCCGCCGGCGGTGCTCGACTATATTCTACCCCTCTCCATCGCACCGATGCTGGCCGCCATTCTGCTGGGCGGCGCGCCGGGCCTGATCGCCGGGGTCTGGGTCAGCTTTGCGCTGGCCACCCTGCTCGGTGGAAGCTTCAATGTGTTCGTGCTCGGCCTGTTGGTATCCGTCGCCGCCATCTACACCACCAAAGATGTCAAACGGCGCACGGCGCTGTTCCGCGCGGGATTCTGGATCGGCGCAATCAAAATCCTTTTTGCACTGGTAATGGCCGTATTAGAGCATCCATCGTGGCAGATGCTTCTCTCGCAACTCGGGGTAGCGATGCTCTGCGGATTGCTCAGCGCGCTGCTGGCCATGCTGCTCATTCCGATCTTTGAGCATCTCTTTAAAATCACCACAGACATCTCACTGCTCGAACTCTCCGACCTCAGCCACCCGCTGCTCCAAAGCCTGGCCATCAATGCGCCCGGCANNGCGCTGATGATGGCCAGCCTCGCGCAGAATGCGGCGGAAGCCATTGGTGCCAACGGGTTGATGTTGCGCGTCTGCGCCTATTTTCACGATATCGGCAAGCTGGTTAAACCCGGATTCTTCAGCGAAAATATTCAGTTCACTGAAAACCCGCACGACGAACTCTCGCCCAGCATGAGCACACTCGTCATTGTCTCGCACATCAAAGAAGGCGTCACTCTGGCGAAAAAATACAAACTGCCTCAGGTCGTCATCGACGGGATTGAGCAGCATCAGGGAACTGCCTTGGTCTCCGTATTTTATCACCGCGCCAAAACGCAGCAGAAAGAAGCCGGCTCCGGCCAGCCCGTCAACGACGAAGATTTCCGCTACGAAGGCCCCCGCCCGCAGAACCGTGAAATGGCCATCCTCATGCNNCTCCATTGACAAACCCACCCCGGTGCGCGTCGCCACCCTGATCGGCGAAATCTTTGATTCCCGCCTGCGCGACGGTCAGCTCGACGAATGCAACCTTACCCTCGCCGAACTCAGCAAAATCAAGCAGTCCTTTATCTTCTCCATCACTAACATGCTCCACGGCCGCGTCGCCTATCCGAAGGATGAAGAAGAAAAGTCCAAGTCCAAAGCTCCCAATGAACAACGTGAAAACCTTCCTCCAAAATAAGCAGACGCGTCCTCTAAACCTGCCGGCAATCCGCCGGCTGACCGCCAAACTCGCCGCGCAGCTTGAAGCGGCTGATCCGGACAGCGCCTGGCAGGAAGTCACCCTCCTCCTGACAGATGACGCCGGGATCACGCAATACAACCGCGAATTTTTCGGAAAAAACAGCCCGACGGATGTCATCAGCTTCCGCAGCGATCCCATTCCCGGCGAAGACGGAGCCACCGGCGATCTAATCATCAATATAGAGCGAGCGGTTCAGGAAGGTCCGCACCATGACGGAATCAATGAAGAACTCGCCCTTTACATCGCGCACGGCTTCGACCATCTTTCGGGAGCGGAAGACGACACCCCTGCCCGCCGCGCCGCCATGCGCCGCACGGAGCTGCGCTGGCTGGCGGACTTGAAAACGGAAATTAAAAAACTGGATCTCTNNTAATCTCGGCTGACTATGAACGGAATCGACCTCGACCAACTCTCGGCCAGCGCCGTCGCGCTGCTTATCTCCGGATTCTGGGCCGTCCTCTTCGCCGCCTTCCGCGAAACCGGCAATGCCGGCATTCTGCGCCTGGCTGAAAAAAAACCGCAGGCCAAAACCTCGCTCGAACGCTGGGCCGGACACTGGAACCTGCTGCGCACCACGCTGCGCTTCTGCCTCACTTTCTTCGAAATCACCGCCGTCTACTTCGCCTTCCACGCCTTCACCTTTTCGCGCGGGTTTGAATGGATCGGTGTCCTGCTCATTATGACGCCGCTCTACCTCATCTTCATCCGCGTCATCCCCTTTGTGCTGGCCGAAAGCTATGCCGACCGCCTCTCCCTCTTTTTTCTGCCCATGGTGATCCTCTTCACCCGCCTGCTCACGCCGATTGTCTGGCCCATCTACGCCATGGAGCGCGGACTGCTCGCCCGGGCGCTTTCCTCAGCCGACGACGACGACAGCCCGACGCCCGAAGAAGAAATCATGACCCTCGTCGATCAGGCCGACTCCGAAGAACTGGAAGAAGAAGAACGTGAAATCATCCGCAGCGTCTTTGAATTCGGCGATACCGTCGTCCGCGAAATCATGACCCCTCGCGTCGACATCGAAAGCCTGCGCGCAACAAGCACCGTCGCCGAATGCGTCGAAAAAGTTCAGCACTCAACACACTCCCGCTTTCCCGTCTACGACGAAACCATCGACAACCTCGCAGGCGTCGTCCACGTCAAAGATCTGCTCCGCCTCTTTGCGGGCGGTGAAGAAAGCCGCCCCGTCACCGACGTCGTCAAAAAACTCAGCGCCGTCCCGGAAACCATGCCCATCAACGACCTCCTGCGCCAGATGCGCGCGCAGCACTTTCATATGGCGCTCGTCGTTGACGAATACGGCGGAACCGCCGGCATCGTCTGTATGGAAGAANNCATCATCGAAGAACTCATCGGCGAAATTCACGACGAATACGACCTCGCCGAAAACGAAATCCAGAAACGGCCCGACGGCTCCTTCCTCGTCAACGCCAGCCTCGCCGTCGCCGACCTCAACGAAGAACTCGACCTCGACATTCCGGAAAGCGACGAATACGACTCCATCGGCGGCTATGTCCTCAACGAACTCGGAAGCATCCCGCCCGCCGGAACCAGAATTCCCGCGCCCGGTCTCGAAATCACCGTTCAGAACGCTACGCCGCGCCGCATCCACACCCTGCTGCTCACACCCATCGAATAACGCTTCCAATTTGACGAAGTATTCTCCGCCGACTAGACTTCCCGCAATTCAGCGTCCGGTANNAATTTTCCTTTAAGGATTCGGTTATTTGCACCGTAGCTATACAAATACCTATGGTGGCATTTCTGCTTTACTTATTTTTAAGGAAACTAGCCAAGATTCCTCAGAAAGCAGTTCTTGCCGAATTGAGAAAACAACCGAATGAAATGTGGGGGGAACGGTTTCTGGAAACCAACGCGAACGAAATAACCCTACGTAGAAGCTTAATGACGACTTCGTTTAAAAAATCATATATTGAGGATGTTGTCGAAACGCCAAGCGGGTATCACATTGTACATAATAAAAAACTCCTCTTTTCCATCCCCCGAGCTGCATGTTCGCTAGAAGATATTCGAGGAAGTTTAAAATAAATTTTCGAACGTTACGCGTC
>DINM01000132.1:426-6897 GCA_002423675.1 Verrucomicrobia bacterium UBA5540 | reverse complement strand
AATGCGGTTCGCTACACATAAATAAAAAATAAGAAAACCATCAACTCATGTTTATTCAACAGGCGCTCACCAACCCGACCCTTTACTTCAGCTGGATTGTCTTTGTGATGTTCTCCATCTGCTGCCACGAATACGCCCATGCGTACACTGCCCTGCACTTCGGCGACGACACCGCCGCGCGCAACGNNGGCTCTGATCGCTTTCGCCGGGCCGCTGATGAATCTGATTCTCTGTCTGATCTTCTCGCTGTTCACCGTTATCGCCGAAATCGCCGGTGCAAAAAGCGCGGTCACTTTTCTCTTCATCGGCGGAGCCGTCAACGGCGTGCTGTTTATTTTCAACATCCTGCCGGTACCGGTGCTCGACGGCTTCGCGATCCTTTCCGCCTTTCATCCTGCGTTTGAACAGTTCGCACGAAAATATACCGGCGTCGTATTCATCATCTTCATCCTGTTGCTCTGGAACACGGCGCTCGGCTCCATCATCTTCGGTACCGGTTATTCCATTGCCGACACCTTCATCGGCTTCTGGCACTCCCTCGCCGCTCTCATCGCCTGACCCGTTCCAAGGTTTGGGAAATTCATAGCCACAAAAACACAAAAAGGCACAAATTTTTCCAGGGTTCGGAACAACCGGCCGAGTTGATTCCAATGGTTGGAACCCGCCTTCATCAAAGAATACCACTGTCACGGCGGCATTTATGGCGGTCGCGATATCTGCGGCTAAAACCTTCCAATGCTTGGAACTTTTGTGGGTTTTTGTGTTTTTTGTGGCCATTAATTTTTCCAATGGTTGGAAACTGATTCGTGTGATTTGTGGGCAGTTTTCTTCTTCGTCTTTGTTCTGTGCGGCGGAAGCGCTTTGCGTATAAAATGCCGCCCGTAAAAAGATGCGGAAAGGATTTCAGCGCTATGCGAATCAATGGGTTTGCGGCAGCCGTTGCCGCTATCACAATAAGCGGAACCGTGCAGGCGATGGATCTGCTGACCGCCTATCAACAGGCGGCGGCATCAAGTCCTCTCGTTGCGCGGGCACAGGCCCGTCTGCAGGCGGAACAGTTCGGCAAAGATATCGCCCGTTCCACGCTCGCCCCGAAACTGACTGCCGAAGGTTCGGTGAGTCAGAATCAGCTCGATCTCAAAGGCTTCGGCTCTGCACCAATTAATGAAGCGTATAATCCGGCCAGTTACAGTGTGACGCTGACGCAACCGCTGATTAACGGCTCGGCCTGGTCGACGTTGCAGGCGTCGCGGTCCAAGGCGGAGGGTTACGAAGCGGCTCTGCTGGCCGTTCAACAGGATTTAATTCTGCAAACCGCCGACGCCTATTTCTCCGTACTGCGCGCCGAGGCGCTGGAGCGTACCGCCCTCAGCCGACAGACGCTGCTGCAGAAAATCAGCGACCGCGCCGAGAGCGAGCGTCAGGCCGGTACCGGCGATATTATCGCTGTCGAGGAAGCCCGGGCACGGCTCGACGGCGCACAGGCAGAACGGCTCAGCGCCCGCAACGGCGTACAGCTGGCCCGCCGCGCGCTGGAGAAGCTCACGCATCAATCGGCTGAAACACTTGCCGATCTGAAGACGCTGGAGCCGCAGGGGCCGCAGCCCGACCGCATGGATGAGTGGGTCAAGTCCGCTGTAAATAATCAGCCGATGCTGGAACAGGCACGAAAAGAACTGGATACCAGCCGGTACATGATTTCCGCCGCCAGCCGCGGACGCTGGCCGGTCATTTCGCTCAACGCACAATATCTCCATGCAAATGGATCGTTCATTCCGGACATGGAACGCCGCGAAAGTCTGGTGGGTGTCAGCGCGGTCTGGCCTCTTTTTCAGGGCGGCGAAATCCGCGCATCGCGTGCGCGGGCCGAGGCGCTGGCGCGGGTCAGTCAATACGGCCTGGAGGCCCTCGAAGACAATGTGACGCTGGATACGCAGCGCTCTTTCCTGAATCTGGAAAACAGCGCGGCACAGCTGACAGCAACCCGGCGCGCACTGGAGTCGGCAAGTACCGCGTTGAAGGCGACGCAGAAAGGGTATGAGATCGGCAGTCGTTCCGTTGTCGACGTGCTCGACAGCGAACAGCGCCACGCCAACGCCGAGTCCGATTATTACCTGGCGCTGTATANNTGAAAGCTTCGGCGGGTGTGCTGTCCGAAAACGATGTGCAGGCGATCAACGATCTGCTGACCCTTCCAACTGAATCCGGGAGTGAAAAATGAATGTTAAAAAAGTTCTGCCGAAAGCCATCCCCGCCCTGCTGATTCTCGCAGTGATCGCAGGCGTTCTAATTCTCAGATACAAGCACGCGGCCAACGGAAAGCTCACGTTTTACGGCAACGTGGATATCCGCCAGATTCAAACCGCCTTCTTCAGTACCGGCCGTATTCAGCAGATGTTCGCGAAGGAAGGCGACACCGTGACAAACGGGCAGCTGCTTGCCGAGCTGAATGCAACGCGCTATGAAGCGGCCGCGGCTAAAGCGGCCGCGCAGGTCGCCATGCAGAAGCAGGTGGTCGCGCGCATGCTGGCCGGAAGCCGTCCGGAGGAAATCGTTCAAGCGCAGGCGCAGGTACGCGGTGCCGACGCCGCGCTGACAGATGCACTGCAAAAACAAACGCGGGCAACGGCGCTGGCAAAAGACGATTATGTTTCGCAACAACAACTCGACAGTGCCCGCACAGTGGTCGATGTGGCGCGCGCCAATCTGGAAGCGATCCAGCAGTCCGCCAAATTGGCGGTGCAAGGTCCGCGCGAAGAAGATATCGCGGCGGCACAGGCGCAACTGAACGTTTATGAAGCTNNCGACAGCAAACTCTACGCACCCGCCGACGGAGTGATTCAGAACCGCATTCTCGAACCGGGCGATATGGCTTCGCCTCAACGTCCGGTATACACGCTGGCGCTGAGCAATCCGGTCTGGGTACGCACGTATGTGCCGGAAACCGATCTGGGAAAAATTTCCGAAGGCATGGCTGCCGAAGTGCAGACAGACAGTTTTCCCGGCAAAGTGTACAAAGGCTGGGTCGGCTATATTTCGCCATCATCCGAGTTCACTCCGAAGCAGGTCGAAACCACCGATCTGCGCACGCGGCTGGTGTATCAGATCCGCGTTTATGTGAAAAATCCGCAAAACGAATTGCGACTCGGCATGCCGGCCACCGTGCATCTGATTCCCGGCGCCGCCGCGCAGGAGAAATAAATTATGCCGATACCGGACGACAACTCCGTCCTTGAACTGCGCGGCGTCACAAAACGTTTTGCGGATGACCCGGCGTTAAACAATGTCAGCCTGAGCATTCGCACNNATGCGGCTGATCGCCGGGCTGCTGGTTCCGGATAGCGGAAAGATCGCCGTACTCGGCATCGACGCCATCAAGGAACCGCTGAAGGTCCAGCATGTGATCGGCTACATGCCGCAGCGTTTCGGCCTTTACGAAGATCTGACCGTTCAGGAAAATCTCGATCTCTACGCCGACCTGCAAGGATTGCCGGATGCCGAACGCTCTGACCGCTACGCTGAGCTGACCAAAATGACCGGACTCGCGCCGTTCACCAAACGGCTGGCCGGCAAACTGTCCGGCGGTATGAAACAGAAACTCGGTCTGGCCTGCGTTCTGGTGCGCCCGCCGCAACTGCTTCTGCTGGACGAGCCGACTGTCGGTGTCGATCCGGTTTCACGCCGCGAGCTGTGGTCGATTGTTTACCGGCTGGTAAAAAAAGAGAGCATGACGGCACTGCTGAGCACCGCCTATCTCGACGAAGCGGAACGATGCAGCGAGGTGATTCTGTTGCATAAAGGCGAACTGCTCGGGCAAGGCCCTCCATCTGAATTCAGCAGTAAACTCGAAGGCCGCAGCTTTCAAGCCACTCTGCCCGGCATGAACAAGCGCTCCCTGCAAGGACATCTCGCCCGCACACCCGGCGTGATCGATGCAACCATTCAGCGCACCGGTGTTCGGATCGTGATGAAAGACGGAATGCCGCCGGACATCGCGAGCCTGCCTGAAGGAATCCGGATTGAACCGGTTCCGCCCCGTTTTGAAGACAGCTTCATCAGCCTGCTCCGTGAAAAAGACGGATATCCCGAACTGCCGGAGATTTCGCCCAACCGTACCGCGCCGGACAATTCCGGCGGCGATGTGATCACCGTCGATCAGCTCACAAAAACCTTCGGCTCGTTCCGCGCCGTGAAAAGCATCAGCTTTTCGGTTAAAGCCGGCGAAGTGTTCGGACTGCTCGGCGCGAACGGTGCCGGTAAATCCACGACGTTCCGGATGCTGTGCGGTCTGCTGCCGGTCACCGACGGAAAACTGAGCGTTGCCGGACTCGACCTGCGCTACGCCCCGGCAAAAGCCCGCGCACGAATCGGCTATATGGCTCAGAAATTTTCGCTCTACGGTGATTTGTCCGTACAGGAAAACCTGAAATTTTTCAGCAGCGCATACGGCCTGAGCGGAGACGAACAGCGCACACAGATCGACTGGGCACTGCAGGAATTTGAGCTGAAACATTACGCCAGAAGCACCAGCACGGGGCTTCCGCTCGGCTATAAACAGCGACTGGCACTGGCCGCGGCGCTGATGCACCGTCCGAGAATTATTTTTCTCGATGAACCGACGTCGGGCGTCGATCCGCTGGCGCGCCGCGAGTTCTGGCACCGCATTGCCGCGCTGGCCGAAGAAGGCGTCACGGTGCTGGTCACTACGCATTTTATGGAAGAGGCGGAATACTGCGACCGGCTGGTCATCATGGCGGAAGGCGACATTCTGGCCGAAGGAACACCGGACGACATGCGCGCCCGCGTTCCGTCAGATAAAATTCCCGATCCGACCATGGAAGATGCGTTTATTCATCTGATCGAAGAACACGAAGCCGGAAGGAGTCCCGATGCGGCCTCTTAAAAATTCCGGTTCACTGCGGATGCGCGGCATGCTTCGCAAAGAGGCATTGCAGATCATCCGTGATCCATCAAGCATCGCGATTGCATTCGTGCTGCCGGTGATTCTGCTGTTTTTATTCGGCTACGGTATTTCGCTGGATGCGAAACATGTCCCGATGGCCGTCGTTGTGGAAAGCNNGCGGCTTTCGCCGCTTCGTTCGAACAGTCGGAGTATTTTTCGCCGCAACGGTTCGACACAATTCAGGAGGCCGAACAGGCGTTGATTGAGCATCAGGTAAACGGCATCGTCTGGCTTCGTAATAATTTTGAAGAAAAACTGCTGTCCGGAGCCTCTGCGCCGATCGGTGTGATCATCAACGGCGTCGATGCAAACACGGCGCACATCATTCAAGGCTATGTCAACGGCGCATGGACATCGTGGATTGAACAGCGCGCCGCCGCACATGCCGAACAACTGCATATTCCGGTGAGACTTCAGTCTCGCGTCTGGTTTAATGCCGAACTGCGCAGTCGAAACTTCCTGATTCCCGGCCTGATCGCCGTCATCATGGCATTGATCGGCGCGCTGCTGACCGCAATGGTGGTCGCCCGCGAATGGGAACGCGGCACGATGGAAGCACTGATGGTCACGCCGGTAACCGCCAAAGAAATTCTGCTCGGCAAACTGTTTCCCTACTTTATCCTCGGCATTGGCGGTTTAGCGCTCTCCGTCGGCATGGCGGTCTGGTTGTTCGGCGTTCCGCTGCGCGGCTCGCTGCTGATACTCTTCTTCACTTCATCCCTGTTCCTGATTGCCGCACTGGGTATGGGACTGACCATTTCGACGGTCGCCCGCAACCAGTTTGTCGCCGGACAGATTGCAATTATTGCAACGTTCCTCCCGGCGTTCATGCTTTCGGGATTTATTTTCGACATCAACAGCATGCCGCATGCCATTCAGCTTGTGACGCATCTACTGCCGGCGCGCTACTACGTCGCGATCCTTCAAACGATCTTTCTCGCTGGCAACGTCTGGAAAGTCATTCTGCTCAANNTCTTCGGCTACGCCGCCACCTTCGATCTCAACCATATCCCGTACGCCGTATTCAACGAAGATAGCGGCGCGGCGGCGCGCGAACTGCTTTCTCACTTCGAAGGATCGAAAACCTTCGAATGCGTCGCATATCTCAAAGGCGATGCGCAGATCGAACCGGTTATTGACAATAAAAAAGCACTGCTCGTCATCCGTTTTTCGTCCGACTTTAGCCGCAATATGGAACTCGGACAGCCAGCCGACGTACAAGTCAACGTAGACGGGCGGAATTCGAACAGCGCGATGCTTGTGCTGAACTATGTTCAATCCATCGTCTCATCGTTCAACACCGCGTGGATCAAAGAACACGGCGGACGCGCNNGAATTGCTCAGCGACGTACGGTGAAACGACTGGACTAAAAACGAATATGTGGACACATCTCAAAGCGTTAATCGTCAAAGAGCTGCTCGCGCTTCTCAAAGACAAAAAAAGCCGGATCGTGCTGATTGCACCGCCGCTGGTGCAACTGTTTGTCTTCGGCTACGCCGCCACCTTC
>DINM01000132.1:0-354 GCA_002423675.1 Verrucomicrobia bacterium UBA5540 | reverse complement strand
CCCCGCCAATCTGGTCATCCGTCCGTGGTACAACCCGAATTTAGTCAGCCGCTGGTTTATTGTACCCGGCATTATCGGGTTGCTGACACTGGTGGTCACGACACTGATCACCGCGCTTTCCGTTGCACGGGAACGCGAAGCCGGAACGTTCGATCAGCTGCTGGTCACACCGCTGCGGCCGTTCGAAATTCTTCTGGGCAAAGCCATTCCCGGCGTGCTCATCGGATTACTGGAATCCAGTGTTCTGATTCTGATCATCATCTTCTGGTTCCACGTGCCGCTGCGCGGGAGCCTTTTCGCGCTCTACCTCGGACTCTTCCTTTTCCTGCTCTCCACCATCGGCGTGGGACTGAT
>DINM01000008.1 GCA_002423675.1 Verrucomicrobia bacterium UBA5540 | reverse complement strand
GGCGACTGTAAAAAAGGCAACCGCCCCAGCTACATCGACGCCGCTCCGCCGGAGAAAGGCTTGAAGCTCTACGAAGAATATGTCAAACAGCTCCGCGAACTCGGCCCGCGCATTGAAACCGGCATCTTTCAAACTGAAATGGAAGTCAGCCTTATCAACCACGGCCCGGTCACTTTGATTTTAGAAAGCACTGGCAGAACAAAGGGGTAACGATTATGGCAACGCAGAAAACAACCGTCGGTTCAATTAACTCGGAAGTGCTGGCGTTTACGGCCGGGCGGGATGTGGAACTGGACATGAATCTGATTCAGGCCGATTGTATCGGAACCGCCGCGCATGTGACGATGCTTTCGAAAATGAAGCCCGCAATCATTACCGCCGCCGAGCGCAAAAAAGTAATCCGCGAGCTCAATGCAATTGAGGCTCTGGCTGACGCGGGCAAATTCAAGATTCGTCTCGCCGATCAGGATGTCCATTTGGCGGTCGAGCGGACACTGACTGAAAAACTGGGCGATCTCGGTAAGAAGATTCATACCTGCCGCAGCCGCAACGACCAGGTTGCTGTCGATCTGCGCCTTTACGCCCGCGAACAAATTCTCGGAACGCTCGACGAAGCCGCAGCGCTGATTTCCGCGTTGCTGGCCTTCGCGAAGAAAAACGAAAAAGTTCCAATGGTTGGAAGAACCCACATGCAGCCGGGCATGCCGTCATCGGTCGGTCTCTGGGCCGCCGCGCACGCCGAAAGCCTGCTCGACGACTGCGCGATGCTGGTAAACGCTTTTGAGTTGAATGATCAATGTCCGCTCGGCTCCGCCGCCAGTTATGGTGTGCCGCTAGCCATCGACCGCGAATTGACCTCCGACCTGCTCGGTTTCAGCCGTCCGACGCACACCGTGCTTTATGCCAATAACGGACGCGGGAAACTCGAATCAATTGTGCTCAGCGCAATGAGTCAGGTCATGCTTTCGCTCTCGCGCATGGCGCAGGATTTGATGCTGTTCACGATGCCGGAGTTCGGCTACTTCACGCTTCCGGACGAGCTGACGACCGGCAGCAGCATTATGCCGCAGAAGAAAAATCCGGACGTCATCGAACTGGTGCGCGCCCGCGCCACGCGGGTGAAGGCGTGCGAAATCGCCGTATACGATCTGATCAAGGGCTCGGCGGGCGGCTACAACCGCGACCTGCAGGACGCCAAAGAACCATTCATGGAAGGAATCGCCNNCATGACCCGCGCCTGTCTGCGGGTTCTTTCTCCGTTTGTTCAGGTAATTCGTGTGAACAAAGACAAACTGCTGGCCGGATTCATGCCGGATGTGTTTGCAACCGACCGTGCGCTCGAACTCGTTGGGCAGGGGATGCCGTTTCGCGACGCCTATCATCACGTCAAAGAAAACCTCGGCGAGCTGGCGGACATAGATCCGGTTAAAGCGATTATGCAGAAGACGCATCTCGGTGCGCCGCTTGGCATCGACTGGGAACTGCTCAAAGACCGCGCGAAAGCCGTCGTTGAAACCGTGCGCGAAGAACGCAAGACCATTGATGCCGCAGTGAAAAAACTGATGAAATAAAAGCGGTTGGGTGGGTTCGACGATTTTACTGTTCGGACAAAAAAGCTTCGATGATCTCTTGAACCCGATAGTCGTGGTTTGGCGCGAGATCGAGGGGAGTCTTTTCGCGGCCAATGGCCATGGCGACCTGTCTGCGCGCGCAGACCATTGGATTTCCTCGGCAGTAGACCTCTTTTAACACATCAACAGCCTGAGAACTTAATGTGTTGTAAAATGGGCACTGGTCTAGCAATTCACAATCCATAATCCCCCTCTTCCAAGGGCAAAATATTCCTCAAAAGAGGGTCAGGCAAGTCCTAAAATTGAAGGAGAGAGCGGCTTTATTTCTTCGGCGGAACCATGTCCATGATCTCGGCGGCAGGACGTTCGCTGCGGATGAGCTGAGCCATGGTTTTCATGTACGGGTCGATATGGTGCATGAACTGTTTGTAGCCGGCGCACAGCCAGTTGAGACCCGGCTCGCCCGTCGGCGTATGAATGAAGCGGTGTTTCGGGCATTCGCCGTTGCAGGCGAAAAAGACATCGCATTTTTTGCAGTACTCAGGAAGTTTGTCGTATTTATCGTCGCCGAATTTTTGCTGTTGCGGCGAGGAGGCCAGATCNNCACCATTGTGTTCGATGATCATCGCGCTGCCGCACTTTTCGGCAAAAACGCAAAGCGGCGGCGGCATATTCATCCAGGCGTTGAGCATCACATCAAAGATCTGCACAAAGACATTGCCGACATCGTGTCGCACCCATTTATCAAAGATATCGGTGAGGAACTGGCCGTATTGTTCCGGCCGAACGGTCCACGGCATGACGCGGTCGTCGGTATCGTCAGCGGCCAGATCCGGGGGCATGGCGAGTTTGAGGCCGAGACGTGTGGCAGCATCGTCGGGCTTACGTTCAATAATGGGGATGAATTGCAGGAAGGTGCTGCCAGTGCTCTTCAGGAAGTCGTAGATCTCCGTTGCGTACTGGGCATTCTGGCGGGTGACGCAGGTGAGGGTGTTGAAGTTCACGCGGTGCGATTTCATGAGCTTGAGCGATTTCATGACCCGGNNACTCAGTCCGATCAGGAATTTTTCTTTCGCCAGAAATTTACACCAATCGTTATCGATCAGGGTGCCGTTGGTCTGGAAGGCGTTCTGAACCGGACGCCCGGCGGAATATTTTTTCTGAAGCTGAACGGCTTTCTGGAAAAACTCAATGCCCATCATGGTAGGCTCGCCGCCCTGCCAGGCGAACAGAATCTCTGGCGTATTCTGCGACTCGCAGTATTGCTTGACGTAGGCCTCCAGCACTTCGTCGCTCATCCGGTGAATTTTCTGTTCTTTGAAGAGGGCTTCTTTTTCGAGATAAAAGCAGTATTTACAAGCCAGATTACAATCCGGTCCGGCGGGTTTAGCCATCAGATGGAATGGTTGTTTCTTATTGAGCATATTCTAAAAAGTATGCCATTGACGGGGATTTTCTTCAAGGCCGCATTCCGTTTTGATGGCAGGAAAGAATCAGGTGAGCGCAGAGAGGATGGCGTCGAGCCATTCCTCTTTTTTCTTCTGCAACATCGGACTCGGATGCGCCGTCAGCACCGGATCATTCCCGGCGGGGACGGTGATAATCTTTTCGCCTTTGATGCAACTCAGACACTGCTTCGCCAGCGGAATCAGCCCGGCATCCTGACCCCAGCCGATAATAAATGGCGCACTCGGCTTGCGNNCTGCTCCCGCTCATTTTTCCGAACATTGGAAAACAGACTGTGTGCTCCGCCGCCGGGAAGCCCGTCGAGCACTTTGGCCTTGGCAATAAAGCTTGGACTCTTCGGATCGCGCAGGTCAGAGATATTCAGGATGCGCACATGTTTCCAATGTTTGGAAACCATAATGCGCATAATCTGATACTGCGTGTTATCCGGCTGCGTCAATACCAGCGGTTTCTGGAAGCTGCCGGGCAGGGGCATCGAGAGAAGGCTGTCGGTGTCGCCTTCCTCAATCGGACGCGATGAACCGGGATTCATCATGATGACGACTGCATCCGGCAAATTTCGCGTTGCGCCCGGGGCGCTGAACAGATCGTCTGGATCGCTTTTTGCGCCGACCGCTTCGCGCGGGAGCGACGTAATTTCCAGCACGCTCCGGCAGAGTTGTGGTTCGATTCCCTTCACATCCAGACGGTAAAAATGTCCGTAACAGCGGAAGGTCTTCTTTAATTCGGCGGCGTAAGCGAAGCTGGTCATGCGACAGAGTTAACCATGAACCGGTCGATTTTCCAATCATTGGAAGAAAATCTTCCAAGGTTTGGAAGTTAGCGAAAATCAGTGGAGATTAATGGTTCACAAATTCTCTCAGCACCGTTTCGATGGAGGAGCGTTTCGCAGACAGGATCTCGGAGTCTTTGGCTTCGATGAGCAGGCGCAGATAGGGTTCGGTGTTGGAGGCGCGGACGTTAAACCACCAGTCGGCGAATTCAATCCGGTAGCCGTCAAAGTCATAGATGGCTTCGGGTTTTTCTTCCACCGTGAATTTTTTGACGAGCGCGGCGATGGCGGCGGCTTTATTCTCAATCCGGAAGTTGATTTCGCCGGAGTTTGCGTAGCGCATCAGGCCGTCGATACAACTCGAAAACGGCTTGCCGTATGCTTTGAGTTTTGCGGCGACGCTGAGAACGATCAATCCGGTTAAAATTCCGGAGTCGCAGTTGAAAAAGTCGCGGAAATAATAGTGGCCCGCCAGCTCGCCTCCGACGATGCAGCCGAGTTCGCGCATTTTCATTTTGGCGAAGGAATGGCCGACTTTCCACATGTGCGGCTCGCCGCCGAGTTCAACGATCCGTTCAGTGACGGCTTTGGAGGTGCGGATGTCGTGAAGGACGCGTCCTTTTTCTTCGGCAAGAAAATATTCGGCCAGCACGGCGGTGATCAGGTCGGGCTGGACATAGCGGCCCTGTTCGTCGACGAACATGACGCGGTCGGCGTCGCCGTCGAAGATCAGCCCGATATCGAGCTGGTTGTCGACGACCAGTTTTTTGAGGTCGGCGCAATTTTTCTCTTCGAGCGGATTGGGCGGATGGTTCGGAAACGTTCCGTCGATTTCGTCGAAGATATATTTTGGCTTTTTGCCGAGCAGATCTTTGATGAGCAGACCGGCCATGCCGTTGGAGCAGTCAATGCCGATATGGAGTCTGGAAAGGTCGGGCAGATACTGCCGCAGAAAGTCGATGTAGTCNNGTAGTCGCCGCGCACATCCATTTCACGAACGGTACCGCGTTTTTCAGCCGGAACGATTTTCTTCGTCTCGCACATTTTTTTGAGCTCGGCGAGCCCGGTGGAATAGTCGACGGGCAGGGCGCCGGTTTTGCAGACTTTGAGTCCGTTGTATTCCGGCGGATTGTGCGAGGCGGTGATCTGAACCGCCGCGTCAAAGCCTTGGGTGGCGATTGCAAAGTAGACCGTCGGCGTAGTGGCGAGGCCGATCGAAACCACGTCTGCGCCGCTCAATGTGATGCCGTCGCAGAGCGCGTCGAAAACCTCCGGCGAGCTGGCGCGCGCGTCGCGCCCGACGAGGACGGTGTCTGCGTTAAGCAGTTGAGGCAGAAAGAATCCGATTTTCCGAACATTGGAAAAATCGAAATCGCGTCCGTAGACTCCGCGGATATCGTAGGCTTTAAATGCGCTCATCGCGGGCCCGTTCCTGCAATCGCATCGATTTCAACGAGGGCGTCTTTGGGAAGGCGGGCAACCTGTACGGTTGAGCGGGCGGGCGCGGCGGTTTCGCCGAATATTTCGGCGTAGATGGCATTCATGGCCGGGAAGTCATTCATGTCTTTCAGAAAGACCGTGGTTTTAACCACGCTTTCGAAATCTGCGCCGCCGGCTTTCAGAACCGCTTCAAGGTTTTTCAAAACCTGCCGCGTCTGTGCGTCGATGCCGTCAGGAATCGCACCGGTCGCCGGATCAATCGGAATCTGCCCGGAGCAATAAAGGGTGTTGCCGGCGATAACGGCCTGCGAGTAGGGGCCGACCGGTTCCGGGGCCTGTGCGGTATGGATGATTTCTTTTTGCATGAGCTCTTTTTACTGTCATTTTAAACGTTCGTCGAGCCGTTTGAGCGAAATGCGACCTTTCTGGTTTCTTTACTTGCAACATACCCCCACGGGGTATATAAGCCGGGTATGAAAAAAACTGAACAGGTAACCACTCACGGGGAAACGCTTAATCGGCTCGCGCGCATTGCCGGGCAGGTGCAGGGGATCCGTAAAATGGTCGACGACCAGAAATACTGTATCGAGATCATCACTCAGATTCAGGCGGTGCGTTCCGCGTTGCGCTCAGTGGAAATGCAGATTCTCAAAAAACATATGCATCATTGTGTCAGCGATGCGTTCACCTCCGGCTCTCAAAAAGAAGCCGATAAAAAGATGGATGAATTGCTGAACGTGATGAAGAAACAGTACTGAAAAAAGGAGACGTCATGAAAAAAGGGTTGCTTATTGGATTGTTGCTGGGAGCAGCAACGCTGGCCTTCGCAGAAGGTAAACCGCAGACGCGGTGTCCGGTTATGGACGAGGCGGTCGGTCATCGGAAGTATGTCGATGTCGAAGGCTATCGCATCTATGTCTGTTGTAATGTTTGCGTCAGCACCGTGAAGGGGAATCCGGACAAATACATTAAGCAAATGAAGGCCGAAGGTATCGAAATCGCAAAAACGCCTGAGTCGAAGAAATAAGGGAAGGCTTGAGCCCATAGGCTTTAGGCATTGGGTAAACCAACCTGAGGCCTAAAGTCCTAAGGTGAAGATGGGTTATATGAAATTTATTCTGACGATTCTATTGCTGACGGCCTCCTTTGCGCTGGCGGATGAACTAAACGGTTATCTCGCGGAGGCCGCGCAGAATAATCCGGGGCTGGAAGCGGCATTCAACAACTGGAAAGCGGCGCTCGAACAGGTGCCGCACGTGAAGGCGCTGCCCGATCCGCGTTTTAACTACGGCTACTTTATCCAGCAGGTGGAAACCCGCGTCGGTCCGCAGCAGCAGAAGTTCGGCATCTCGCAGGTTTTTCCATGGTTTGGAAAACTGAAGCTGCGCGGCGAGGCCGCGATGGAGGCGGCCGAAGCGGAACATCAGAAATATGAACAGGCCAAGCTCAAACTGTTCTATCGGGTGAAGTCTGCTTTTTTTGAATACGACTATCTCCGCCGCTCAACCGAAATTACCCGGCAGCACCTGATTTTGTTACAGAATATGGAGCAGGTCGCCCGCACTCGTTTTCAGACCGGCGAACTGCAG
>DINM01000068.1:465-30178 GCA_002423675.1 Verrucomicrobia bacterium UBA5540 | reverse complement strand
TTCGTCTGGTTTACACTGATCGGCGGTGCCGTAACGCTGCGTGAACGTGAACACATCCGTGTAGAATATTTTGTTGAGAAACTACCGCCAAGGGTACGACGCATCGTGATGTTATTAAAGAACACCGCAGGTTGCTTCGGCAGTGGGAAGATTTTCTGATTTTGGCAGAGCGTGTTGAAAAACTGGGCACGGTATGGAAAACCATCAACATCTAACCCGCCGGAAAAATTAAAAGAAAGGAATACCCATGCGTATGATCACATCATCAATCCTAGCTCTATTGTTTGTCATACAAGGATCACTTCCGACAAATGCGTCCGCGCAGGACGTGAATGGAGAGCTGGCCGCGATTTACGGAATGTCTGCCAGCACGTATAAGGATGTCGGAACCACCAATGACTATGACCTGGTGCGGCTTAACGCATTGGAATCTCCCTCCGGCTTTGTGGATGGAATGACGATTCTTTTCAGAGCATCCGCACCCAATACAGGGGCAAGTACTATTGATGTTGCCGGTCTTGGCGCCAAAGCTTTGGTTGATAGTTTCGGAAACAATCTCGCGTCCGCTACGATTCTGAAAGACGAGCTGATCTGGGCAACATATGATGCGGAAAATAATTATTTCATCTGCCACGGTGCATACGAAGGCCCGTTAAATGTAAAATGGTTTGGAGCAACCGGCGGATTCAATGACAACACCGATGATGGCGCCGCGATTCAGTCCGCAATTGATACGGCTAGACTCGGTGGAGTTATCTATTTCCCAGCGGGCTACTATAGGGTTGAATCTACGTTAACTGTAAGCAGGGACCTCGTTACATTTATCGGAGATGGTCCGAGAACCTCCGTGATACGGGTTTATCACAATTCCGGATATGGCCTGACCGTCGAACATCCAACATCGCCCGGGATTTCCAAAATCTTTGGATTTAACATGTTTAATATGGGCATGCGAGCCCGTGTGGAAACAACCGGAAACGCCCTCATAAATCTGAATAATGTTTCGGATGTTTTCATGTCCAACGTGTCTTTGGAAGATCATTTTGGGGGCATACTCGTGCGCGGCGGATCAAACCATTATATGACAAATCTTAAAATTTTCTCTCCACGTTCTTCTTACTGGTCCGGAATTAAGTCCGGATCCTACTATATGAAGTTCACCGAATCATCGGATGGAAGTAAAATTTTTGAATCTTTCATTTCTAACTTCAACTTTCGCCGCAACGACGGTGTCGATTATATCCAAAACGGAATCGTTATCGAGGCGGGCGACGGGATATGGTTCTCCAATGGGCATGTTATGGGTGTTGACAGTGCGGATGTGTATATCAATCCGCTTTACGGAACAGCCCAGATAACCGGGCTGATGTTTGATAATGTTTGGTTCGATGGATGCTCTGATTATGGATTGTATGTTGACGGAAATACTACGCTTTACGGACAGATCATCCTCAATAACCTGCGTACACTCAACCAACGGGAGGCCGCTATTTTTGTGTCTTCGAGCGCTGTTAATTTTGACGGGGTCTCTGTCTCCGGCGGTATTATTTTAAAGCCGGAAAAATTTGGAGCGCTGATCAATGCCGGAAGAAGTCACGTGTTCACCGGAGTTAAATTTGCCGCCTGTAATACGGCTAACACCGCAAATGGGTGCGGCTTGCAGATCGGCGGAATGGTTGGGAGTCTTAGCTTGGCAAACTGTGTTTTTGATCAAGCTGGACTGTCTTCATCTGCATCGTTTATGAAAGGTCTGCGGATGGATGCTACGGCTTCTGGACGTGTCAGTGTGACGGGTTGCAGATTCAGTCTGACTGCTGCTGATATAGATACTACACCTCTAAATGGTGTCGAACTCAGTTGTGCGAATAATACTACTTTAAAACCTCTAACGGCAGTAGTCTCTGTGGCGGGAACAAGTCTGGTTATTCCGGAGTTTGGCGATTACATTACAGTGGCTGCCGGTCTCAACTTTAATAACATGTCGGGCAGATACTCCGGTCGATGCGTGACGTTAAGATTTCTTGGGAATAGTACGGTAACGCATGTTTCCGGGCAGATGGAACTCTCCGGCGGGGCAAACGTCACGAGTTCTGCGGGCGACACATTAACATTAATTTATGACGAGACGAACACCGCGTGGCCTGAGCTGTCCAGAAGTCACTGATGTTGCGGCGTATTTGGTTAAGAACGTAAACTTTAAGGAAGCAACGTTGTGAAATTTGTACATATATACCGGCGTGTGAAAATAGTGGGCGCGCTGATTTTGACAGTGGCGTTGGTGGGGGTACCGACTTGCATGGCTCTAGGCGAGTCCTCCGAACAAAAGAATCCTCCACGACTGCGCCGGGCAGAAAGTTTCTTCGGGTTGCATTTTGATTTTCACGCCACTCTGGATGACACCGAAATCGGAAAAACGCTTACAGATAGTATGTTACAAAACCTCATTGATGCTGTGCGTCCAGACTATTTACAGTGTGACTGTAAGGGTCACGGCGGATGCAGCAGTTATCCGACTAAAATCGGGAATCAAGCGGGTGGTTTCGTTAAAGATCCGTTGCGAATTTGGCGGGATGTAACCGCACGCAACGGTGTAGCGTTATATATACATTATTCCGGGTTGGGAGACAATCAGGCCGTGGTAAAGCACCCAGAATGGAGTCTTATAGAGGCTGACGGACGGCTGTGCGATAAGCGGACATTTGGAATTACATCCTATTTCGGCCCATATGTGGATCAGCTTCTGATTCCGCAGCTGAAGGAGCTTCATGATGAATACGACGTGGACGGAGTTTGGGTAGACGGCGAATGCTGGGCGGCGTTTCATGATTACAGCCCTGCCGCACTAAAGGCGTGGAAAGAAAAAACCGGCTATGAAGATGCTCCGCGCAAGTCAGGAGATGAACACTGGTCAGAATATGCAGAGTTCTGCCGTCAGGGTTTCCGGGATTACTTTGCCCGGTATGTGGATGGGATTCATAGCTACTATCCGAAGTTTCAAATCGCTGGCAATTGGGCATATAGTTCGTTTATGCCGGAACCGGTGGAGGTGAATGTCGATTTTATTTCCGGCGATTTTATGCCGAAAAACAGCCTGAACTCGGCACGTTTTCAAGGGCGTTATCTTGCAGAACAGGGGATGCCGTGGGACTTGATGGCTTGGAGTTTCCGCTTGGGAGGTCGTCCCGGATATGCCACCACAACGAAATCGGCAGTGCAGCTACAGCAGGAAGCTTCCGAAGTGCTGGCACTGGGGGGAGGCTTTCAAGTGTATTTTCAGCAGAAACGAGATGCCTCGATTGTCGAGTGGCAGATTCCCCTGATGAAGGAGGTGGCTCAGTTCTGCCGAGAGCGGCAGGAGTATTGCCACAAGGCCGAGATCATACCGCAGGTGGCCCTGCTGTATTCGCGCGCAGGCCTTTATCATTCTGGAGATAAACTGTTTGGCCATTGGAGCGGACGGCAGGGTCCGACAGAAGGGATACTTCAATGTCTGCTCGACGGACAGAATGCAGTAGAGGTTGTTTCGGAACATCACTTGACAGGGGGGAAAGCCGACCGCTTTCCTGTTATCGTTGTTCCAGAATGGTCATATCTGGAGCCGGCCTTTATTGAAGAGTTAAAACAATACGCACGAAATGGGGGGCGATTGATTCTGATCGGGCCGGATCCGGCAAAACTGTTTGAGCAGGAACTAGGCGTAACTCTTTGTGAGGAGCCTCGGGAAATGGACGTATATATTGATTATAACGGCCGTCTTGGCGGGTTAAATACGCGTTTTCAGGCCGTGCACGCCAGCGATAAGGCGAGAGTTTGGAAGCGGTGTTATGCAGAGAATGACTATAAAGAGCCGGGGGAACCGGTTGTGACCATTCATTCATACGGCAAAGGACAGATCGCTGGAATTTACGCGGAAATGGGGCGCCAATACGAATTGGCACCCACAACCGTACCGAGAGACATGTTAACCGCCCTGATTCGGGAAATCGCGGGAAATCAGTTGGTGCGGGTGGAAGGATCTCATTATGTGGATGTAGTGCCGACACGAAAAAATGGGAAATTGATGATAAATCTGGTGAATACAAGCGGATCTCATCAAGGAGATGCTGTGTATGATGATATTCCGACAATAGGACCTCTGACGGTTACAGTGCAGTATAGTGGTCAGCCGAAAACAGTACGGCTGCAGCCGGGTAATCGTCCTGTTCCATGGGCAGTCCGAGACGGGAAAATCCGTTGTGCAGTCGCTCAGGTAACAATTCACGATGTTTTGGAGATCGAGTAGAGTCGCGTTGCGGCTCAAAGTTTATGTGTTATGAGCAAAAAAGAAAGGGAGAGTATATGAAGACAAATAAAATTACAGCACTGGTTTCGGTGCTGGCGATATCAAGTTCCGTATCACACGCCGAAATATTCCTGAAGGATTCGTTTATTGTCGGTTATGGCGATGTCACTAAAGGAGAATACAAAAATTCAGCGTTAAAAGATGATCAAAATATACGTGTCGCCGGCGGATCAATCATTGGGGTTTCTTCACAAGATTCGTGGGTGGGAAGCTCTGCTCTTCCGATGCTTACTCTGGATGGATTGCTTTCTCCATCGGTAACCGGAGAGGGCGGGGCCTTGTCTTTTCGGGGAGAAGCCGACGACGGAAAACGAGTATTTGGACGGAAGATCAAGCGTTACAAGGGGTCCGAAGTTTTATACTTCAGTGGAACACTTTCCGCCGATGTATTAGATGACAACGCATTGTCGCTCATTGCCTACTCTTCATGGAACAGCAATGTCGACCAGATCGCCCTGCACGTCATGGACAATTATGATTTTAAAGGACTGGCCTTCGGATTTAAAGGCAATGGTGCCAACGGAATGAGTCTAATTGTTCGTTATTGCAATAGCGAAAAAAAATATGTTGATACCGTTTTAACAGAAAATATTTCTGCCGGTATGAGTTATACCGTTGTCGGCAAAATCAACTGGGATACCGGCGTGTCCGGCAGTGACCCATTCACAGTGTGGGTCAATCCTGAGGGCTCCGAAAATCCGGAAAATGGAATAGCATTGGAAGGCGTTCTTGGAAATAAGGGCACTATCGAGGCCGTATATGTGATGCAGAAAAACTATGGACTCGATCTTGGACAGACCGTCGTAATGGATGAGTTTCGTCTGGGGTCTTCGTATGAAGATCTGAAATAAAATTCGGCAGACTGTCCCAAGGTATCCTCCTGGATATTTCTCAGGCAACGATCATGCCGGCCGATGCAATCTGCCTCTCTTATTCGAGTCCCGGATACAGAAAGATGAAAATGAAAAATCTAATGAATATCTGGCCACACATTGCTGTTCTTGCTGTTACAGCGGCCCTTTCTCCTGTTTACGCTCCGTGCAGTATTGCTGCAGAAAACGATCCCCGCAATATCAGCAACGGCTGGATTATTCCGAGCAAAAATTATGCAGACCAACCCTATATCGTACAGACCGATGATGGAAGTTGGCTTTGCGTTGTCACGACCGCCAGTGGGTCAGAAGGTTCACTCGGACAGCATGTTACCTCCATGCGCAGTACCGACCGGGGAAAAACCTGGTCGGAACCGGTAGACATTGAACCGTCCGACGGACCGCAGGCTTCATATGCTGTCCTCTTAAAAGTTCCCGGCGGGCGTATTTACTGTTTTTACAACTATAATACCGACCGGATCACTGAAGTGAAGCGCGAAGACGGTGGCGTTTATAAACGCGTTGACTGTCTCGGCGATTATGTCTTTAAGTATTCGGATGATTATGGCCGCAGCTGGTCTTCTCAGCATTACCCGATCCCTATACGAGCCTTCGAATGCGACCGGAATAATGTTTACGGAGGTAAACTCAAGTTCTTCTGGAATGTCGGGCGTCCGATCATTCTGGACGGTGCGGCGATTTGTGTAATACATAAGGTTGGTGCTTATGGTCGTGGTTTCTACGCCCAGTCTGAGGGCGCCTTTCTCAGAANNTTGCTGAAGAACAGAGCATTGCCGCTCTCAGCGATGGATCAATTTATTGTATCTATCGCACTGCAGACGGCTGGCCGGCCTGTGCCTACAGCCGCGACGGTGCTCGAACCTGGACCACTCCGGCTTATGCCTCCTATACGCCTGATGGTCCGCGCATTAAAAATCCCCGGGCAGCCAATTTCGTTTGGCGCTGCTCCAACGGTAAGTTCCTTTACTGGTTCTACAACCATGGCGGACATTTCACTGGTGATTTCGCGAAATATGATAAGGATGAGTGGAGAGCATATTACGGACGCAACCCAGGCTGGCTTATGGCCGGCCGTGAAACCAATACACCTCAGGGGCGTATGATTGAATGGTCACAGCCCGAAATTTTGCTGTACGATGACGATCCCTATATCCGCATGAGCTATCCTGATCTTGTAGAAGAAGATGGCGTGTTCTATATTACCGAAACTCAAAAATCTATAGCCCGCACGCATCGTATTTCCGATATTCTCATTAATGGGCTCTTTAACCAGTGGGACACTTGCACAATCGCCACCAACGGCCTCATTCTGAGCTTCGGTCGCACATCGTCTGTTCCTGCTCGGGTCACTATGCCTCAGTTGCCGCTTTTCAATTGTCGTGATACCCGCACCGAGAGACAGCCCACTCTCGATCTGCGTGCAGGCCTCAGTCTGGATCTCTGGTTCCGGCCCGCCTCACTTGCCGTCGGCACGCCGCTGNNAAAGGTAGCGGTATTCTTGTTTCCTTCGGCGAAAATGATTCGCTTCGTATTACTCTCAATGATGGACGCACAGAGTGTTCTTGGTCCTGTGATCAGAATCTTTTTACTGTCGGAAAACTCCACCATGTCGTGATTACCGTGGACGGTGGGCCAAAAATCATCACCTTTGTTGTCGATGGAATACTTTGCGATGGAGGGGAACAGCGAGAGTTTGGCTGGGGACGCTATAGTCCCAATCTGCGCACGCCGGTCGGTGCTGACACCCTTATTATTGATCCATCTATTCGTACTTTGCGGATCTATAACCGTGCTCTGCGCACCAGCGAGGCCGTTGGAAATTTTCAAGCCGGGTTGATTTTATAACGTTTATTATAAAGAAGGAGGGGGGATGAAAACGAAAAAACTGATACTGTGTACATTGCTTTTATCGGGGTCTTTATCCCATGCAGAAGTGTTTCTGCGAGATTCATTTGTGACAGGAAGCATTTCGACTAACGGCGAATATGGAACCGGCAATTTAAGGGATGTAAGTCCATCCGCAACAGGAGGGACAATTGTCGGATTTTCATCAGGTAGTCCGTGGAGCGTAAATACAGCGCTTCCCGAAGTTGTTTCGGGAGGACTAAGCTCCCCGGCATTGCCCGGGGCGGGTGGCGCGGTGTCATTTCGAGGCAGTGCAGATAGTCTAAACCGGGTAGCCTATCGGCCGATTACTGCATACACCGTTCCTGCAACCACATATTTCAACGGAACATTTCGAGTCAGCGTTTTGGATGACGATGCTCTTTCATTTATCGCATATTCCCAAAATACGAGCACTATAGACCAATTCGCCCTTCACGTTATGGGAGACGCCTCCACTCCGCATGGATACGCTTTCGATGGAGTTGCTTTTGGAGTTAAGGGGAACGGTGCCGGTGGAATGGATCTGGTGATTCGCTATCGTGGCGCAGATTCCATTTATGTGGACACAGTGCTGCTGGCCGGCATCACGGCAGGTACAGCGTATAATATTTCAGGAAAGATTGATTGGAACACCACAGGTACAGGTGCCGATCCACTCACCGTTTGGGTTGATGGACGTATTGCGGCGGAGTTAACAGGCTCGCTGGGTGATGGCTCAAATATTAATACGGTTGGTCTTGTGCAGAGAAGCTATGGAGCTGGTCTCAGTAACACTGTATCCATGGATGAACTACGATTAGCTTCAACCCAAAACGACATGGGGCTTGTTCTTTCGAAAAGAACCTCTCTTATTTTGATATCCTCTCCGTAAAAACTGCCATTCGTTTAGTCCGGGCAAGGTAATGGAAATGTCATCGGTTGAAAAAGGGGAAATGTAATGAAAAATTTGATGCTAATAGCTGTGCTTTTGGTTTCGATGGGCGGGGAAGATCTAGGAGCCGATAAAGATTATACGATCAATGTGGTGACGGATCGACCCGAAGCGCTTTATAGCGTGGGGGATACTGCTGAATTCAGAATCACCGTCGAAAGAAGCGGGCAGCCGCTTACCAACGGATCGGTACTGGTTATTCTTACCGATGACGGAGCGACGGAGCTGCTCCGAGAAGAGATGGACATTACGGGTCCGACAACTACGGTGTCGATGGTTCGCAGCACGCCCGGTTTTCTGAGGTGCTCGGCTAGCTATACTCTGCCATCCGGTAGCAATACGATTGTCTTGGCCTCGGCGGGATTTGATCCGGAGCAGATTCAACCCAGCAACCCTCTGCCGGACGACTTTGATGAGTTCTGGTCCAATCAGCTGACTCAGCTCGCGGACGTTCNNCCAATTCTTCTGTTGAGCTGTATGATGTTACGCTGGATTGTCTGGGTGGAAAGCCGGTGCGCGGTTATTTCGCTCGGCCGGTGGGCGCGTCAAACGGCTCTCTTCCGGCGCTTTTGAGCTTGCATGGAGCAGGGGTGGATAGTGCGAAAACAGAGTGGTGTGTACTGCGGGCTTCCGAGGGAATTCTTGCGATGGATATTAACGCCCACGGTATCGAGAATGGTATGCCGGCATCGTATTATCAGGATTTGGCCGCAGGTGAACTGTACGGATACTGGTATTTGGGAAAGGACAGTCGCGACACGATCTATTTTCGGGGAATGTACCTGCGGGCGTGCCGCGCTTTGGATTTTCTGATGGCGCAACCGCAATGGGACGGTAAGGTGTTGGGGACGTGGGGTTCCAGTCAGGGCGGCGCACAGGCGCTGGCGGCGGCCGGGCTAAATACCAACGTAAATATATTTGTCGCCAGTGTGCCTGCGCTGTGTAACAACAACGGGATGATCAATGGTTGGCCCCGTTTCTGGCGACCCGAGCGCGGGGAAATTCCTTCTACGAATGTTTATGAGGCTGTACGCTATTACGACTCGGCTAATTTTGCGTCCCGCACTCATGCGCGCGCGTTGCTGGCAGTCGGATTCATTGACGACACTTGTCGCCCCACAACGGTTTACGGAGCCTATAACAGTATAAGCGGAGAAAAGGAAATTATGAATTTTCCGCTGATGGGTCACGAGTGGCGTGATGAAATATTCAATCACTTCATGGTGCAGTTTCGTGACGAGGTTCAGGCAACAAGATAGCTATTTTCGTACAAAGCGAGTGTAACTATGAAAAAATATTTTTTTGCAACTTTTGTATTTTTAACGATTAACGTTTCGGCAACAACCTTGTTGATGGAAACGTTTGAGGTAACGAATAATGTGAGTGTTGGTTCCATTAACGGTCAGAACGGCTGGACTCTCATGTCGGGAACCGGCACAGTCCAAACTGCTGTTGTCCAAACGGGTACACAGGCGCTTCAAATTCTCAATGGTGAAGTAAAGCATGGGTTGTCCAGCGATAAGTCGAGCATCTGGCTCCAGCTTTATATGCGGATTACCGCAGCACCGGAGACGAATCCGTCTGTAATTTCTCCGAACACTGCGACGGCCTTTTTCGTGAATACGAATCGGAATCTGGTGGTGTATGACGGGACAAATCAGGTCGTACTTGCCGAACAGGTTCCACTGAATACCTGGATGCGTTTTAATGTTTATTGCGATTACGAGACGCAACGATGGGCTCTTAATGTCAATGGAACCAATGTCGCCGAAAATCTCTATCTCTATTCCTCCGGTACCAATGTGGCGTCTGTTCAGCTCGTCAGTGACAGTCTGGACACGGTTTATATTGATAATCTCAGTGCCGTAGATCAAAACGCCACATCTCTCCCGTTCGAGGAAACATTCGAGATTACAAATGGCATAGCGTCCGGCTCCATTAACGGGCAAAAGGGGTGGGTTTTGAAGAGCGGAACGGCAACGGTTCAGTCTGATACGGTTCAGAGCGGCTCGCAGGCTCTTCAGATTCAGGATGCCGAGGTTCTCGATGATATATTTAACACCGGTTCTATTGGATGGCGCCATTTTGAAATGTTTTTTGATACTTATGACGTTCCTCTTGACGGAACCTCATTTCCTCTCATCAATACGAATGCGAACTGTGTGTTTTATGTCTCTAGCGACGGGATGGTGGGAGTTTACAGTAATCAAAACCCCGTCACGTTGAATGTTCAAGTCCCGACCAATATATGGATCAGTTTTGATGTATTCTGTGATTANNTTATGAAAATTCAAATTGGTGTCTCAGCGTTAATGGAACCAACGTTGCCGCCGGGTTACCGTTCTATTCAAACAATCAGCAGGCCTGTCCCCTTACAATTTCCGGCTCTGGATATGTGGATCAGATCCACCTTTCCAATGAAGAGCCGGTATCTGAAGTCCCGGACAGTAACGGGGATGATGTCCCCGACTGGTGGCAGCAAAAATATATGGGTGGGGTGACCAATGGCAATGTTGATGCAGTTTCGCAGAACAGCGACCTGACATACAAGCAGGCGTATGTTGCCGGACTGCGTCCGGACATAACCGATCCGTTCGTTACAGTAAGAATTGCGCAGGGTCACGGGTTTCAGTGGACACCCCGGTACGGACGCCTTTATGACGTGGAGTGGACAACCAATCTATTGTCGGGATTCTCTCTCGTTGCCGTCGGCATCCCGTGGACGCAATCTGAATACATGGATGACTCTGCCAACACCAACGAAGTTGCTGGGTTTTACCGACTGCGCGTACACGTTAAATAAGCGACGGTTATCAGGGGGGATTGAACATGAAAAAAACATCCTATCTGTATTTGCTGGCCTCTCTGCTTTTTCTACCTGTGTGGGCATGGTCTCAGCTGGTAGCCTTGTTAAACCCTCCGTTGCTACCTCAGGTAAATCTATTGCAAAACNNATTGCAAAACGGAAGCTTTGAGCGAGCGGTCGTTTCCGGCATCCCGTGTTGGGAAAGTTACACAGCGTACGGGAACCGAACTGTGGAGAGTGCATCAACCCGTTGCGGGAATAATGTTTTACGCATGATAGACAGCTACTCGACCTACGGGGCAGGGCTCATTTCCGATGCGGTTGCCGTTGATCCCGGCGTGTCCTATACGGCCGAGGCCTACATTAAGCGCACGGATTCCGCCCTGAACGTAGCCAGCCTCTACCTGAAATTTTTCAATACCGCAAACGAGGAAGTTGCTGAACGTTATGCGCTTTCGGATGCCGCCAGTAACGTGTGGGACTACAAATCGGTGACATTTCAGGCTCCTGCTGGTGCGGTAGCAGCAAAGGTGATGTGTTATTCTACGGCGGCATCTACCGGCACTCTCTATTTCGATGGGGTTTCTCTCCGGGTCACGCCCTCCGCAACGGATCAGTTAATCAGATACGTTTCCCTGGCTGGTACGGGCGATGGCGCGGTTAGCGGAGCCCCTGCAAAATACAACAGCGCAACATTTTGGAGCGCGATCAAAGCGGGTCTGGCGACCAATTCAGTCAAAGTGGTTTTTCTGGAGGGAGACTACCTGATTAACAATACTGCGGATTGTCTCGTTCTAAATTATATCGGCAACGCCGACAACCTGCTTACTTTGGAAGGGGAACATCCCTACGGATCTGTATTTACCCGCAATAATTCCTCTACAGATACTGCGTCAACTCTGGTGAATTTACAGTATGCAACCAATGTGGTCTTCCGGCATCTCCATTGGGAGGACGACACAACGGATTCAAACAAAACGACTCCGTACGATTTCACTCTTCGGTCTGGAGCGGTTGGATCTCAAACCCAAAACATAACGATAGAAGGGTGCAGTTTTGTGGGGCTAAACCGGAATGTGTATGGCGCATTGGGGATTCATCATAAAATGACTCATGACGTAGAGGTATCGAGCTGCGAGTTTATTCGGGGCGGGAACGGCAGCGGATTCCATATGATTTACAATGCGTACGGACCCTCTAATCTATCCTTTAAAAACAACTATTTTCAGGACTGCACTGGCGAATACCTGCGTCTGCGGGCGGGTACCCATGATGCAATTGTAATGTCGAATGAATTTATTTCCACATCCAGCTCCTACAATCGGGGTTTTGTGCAGGTGGCGACGTTTAATGACGTGGAACCCGGGGATGAAACCTGGGGGTATAATTTGGCCATCATCGGAAACTCTTTCACCTATATGTCGTCCTATAATGTCGCGGCAGTTCAGCTGTATCATAAGGGTTTTGACCCTGCGAAAGAATCCGGGGGACTCTGGAATTATCTTCTGACGACATCCAAACGAAACACGCTGCTTTACGGTTCCACTGCCGACAAAGCGCTAATCTTAAAAAACGATTATGGTCTGATCTCCGGAACAAATCTCGGTCTTACGGTGAGCGGGAATCGGCGTATTGGAACACAAAGCTACAAGGCCACAATGGAAAGCTTGTCCGGATACTCCTATACTGACACTAACGGGGTGTCGCACATCTGCCCGGACTACGGCGGAAACGGGCAATATGACCTGTCCGATGTCTTTCCAAACTAACCGGAGAATGTTCGGTTACACTAATAACGAAACAGAATAAAGCTATGATTAAAGAACAAATGGATATCGGAATGATCGGGCTGGGTGTGATGGGCTCCAGTTTGGCGCGGAATATGGTATCCAAGGGATTTGCGGTGACCTGTTACGACTGGGATGAGACTTTGCGGAATCGCTTTGCGCAGAATTTTCAGGATGACAAACTGTACCATGCGCCCGATCTGGCGGCGTTTATTTCATCACTGAGTCATCCGCGGAAAATCATGCTGATGATTAAGGCCGGTTCGTCGGTTGATCCCGTTGCTGGCGAAGGGGAATGTGACCATCGATGGCGGGAACTCGCAGTTTGCCGACACCGACCGCAGCGTGGCTCGCTCGGCGGAAGCAGGAATCCATTTTATTGGCTGCGGGGTTTCCGCCGGTGAAAAGGGTGCGTTAAAGGGGCGGTCGATGATGCCGAGAGGTTCGCCGGAAGTGTGGCCGCTGATTCAGTCGGTCTTTGAGAGCATCTGTGCAAAAACCCGCCGTGGTCTGCGCAACTGGGCATCTCGATGCCAGCGATTAGCGGCTCTTCCTCAAAGACGGGGGCAAGGGCGATCCCTGACTGCTAAGATAGCAGTTGGTTAACAAAGGAGATCGCCGTGCCCGAGAGAAAGATAGAGTTCGTCGGCCCGCACATCAAGATTCATTCGGTCACCGGCAAGGGGCCGATTGTCACTGAAGGAGAGTATACCGGCCCGGTGGAGTGTCCGGATTGTCATTCTGAGCATCTGCGCACCAAAGATCGCATTGAGCGCAAAGTGAGTCATGCGAGTATCGGTGTTGATAACACCTGGTTGTTTTTAACGCTTCGTAAATACCTCTGCCGGGACTGCGGGCGCCATTTACGCGCCCGCGTCCCAGAGCTTCTGCCCTGCCGCAGGAGCACCGAGATNNGGGGAGATCTTTGTTCATCACCGTGACGTGATCTCTCAGTAGCAGTTTCACCGCAACCGCCAGATCGGTTCCGCCATCGTTGAGCGCTGGTTTCATGAGTTCCTTGAACGCAAAGAACGGATGTTTTCCGGCTACCGCTGCCCGGTTGTACCGGGCAGCGGCAAGCACTTCTTTTCGAAGAAGGCCGGATATGTGGCGACCTTCTGTGATCTGCATAAACACCGCATTTTTGAACTGGCCCTTGGCCTCTCAGAGACGGCGATGGAGCCGTTCCTTAAACGGCTAAAAGGCCGGGAGCGCGTTCAGGTGGTCTGTATCGATCGCTCTTCAAGCCATCGTCAACTGATCCGGCAGTATTTCCCCAATGCAAAGATCGTCAGCGATCGCTTCCATGTGATGCGAATCGTGCTGCAGCATTTTCTTGAGACGTGGAAGCAGCTCGACCCGGAAGGCCGTAAGAACCGGTGTCTGCTCTCTCTGATACGACGCAAAGCACAGAGCCTGCATCCGGAGCAGCGCGACCGGCTGGAACAGTACCTTCGAGCAGAGCCCGGCCATCCGGATCCTTTATGAGGCCAAAGAAGAGCTTTGCTCGCTGTTAAACATAAAATATCGAACCAAAAAAGCCTGCCGTCCACTGGCCGCTGAACTGATCCGATGGATTGATCAGCTCAAAGAAAGTCCGTTTGAAGCTTTCCGTACTATGGGGAAGACGCTGCATGCCTGGCGTGATGAAATCACCCGGATGTGGCCGTGGTTCACGAAGAACAACGGCATCACCGCGGGGTTTCATGCGAATTTATATTTCTCACAGACTGTCTCTCTAAGATGTCCGCCGAAATGGTTTTCTGCTGCGCCCTTTTTTTCTCTGAAGTTGAGTTAATTCTTTTAACAAGAAGTTGCGCCGCCGCTTTTCCGATTTTAGCGGGATGTTGATCGAAGGTGGATAGCGGGGGATTCAGATAGGGGCCCATTCCCAGATTTCCGAACCCGAGAACGGACAGGTCTTTCGGGATGCGGATTCCCAGTTTGAGAGCCGTATTGTAGAGACCTGCAGCGAGGATATCTGTAACACAGAATGCTGCGGTAATTTCAGGATGGCTCGTCAGAGCGTTTCTTGCCTCGTTCTCGTGATGTTTAAAATCGGTTTCGTTGATGATGCTGACATGGACTCCTTTAACTTTTTCGGCGCTACTTAAAAAGCCGTTGCGCCGTTCCCTCCCGGTGCTTACGATATCGCCGGTTGCCGCCAGCAGAATATTGCGATGACCTTTTGTAATCAGATACTCGGCAGCTTGTTGTCCCGCCTTAAAGTCATTTGTACCTAGTGCGTCACAGTGGACGTTTTCGAGTTTCCGGTCGATGGTGACGAGGGGAATGTTTCGTTCGAAGACTTCCTTGAAATAAAGATCGGAGGCATCGTCATTGACGGGACGAAGGATGATGCCGTCAACTCGCAGATCAAGAAGCCGTAGAATCTGCTGATGTTCTTGTCGAATCGCATGTTCACCAAGGTGCTGGTGAATAAGACTGAGCTGGATGCTGTAGTTGCTGGCGAGCAGTTCGTCGTGGAGACCTTCAAGAACATTAGTGTAAAACCCGAGATCGGCTGGGAAAATCACTCCGATATTCATTGTGCGCCCGGTTTGTACGCCGCGAATGAGCAGGTTCGGGCGATACTTGTATTTTTCGGCGATTATCTGGATTCTCTCTTCAGTCGCTCTAGCGATGTGCCCGGTTCCATTCAGAGCCCGAGATGCCGTCATCAGTGAAACTCCCGCTTTTTGGGCGATGAATTTTAGTGATACCTTTTGTCTGTTTTGTATTTTCATGATGTTAAGAAATACAGGTCTACCCAAAAAAATAACAGAAAAATTCGCTCAAGACGGTTATTATTAACATCTGATCAGCGAAAAGTATTGACAGGAATACGCTGACTCAGAGATAGTTACTATTAACAATAGTTGGGAGAGACTGAGTTTTGAGTTCAAATGAATTAATAATAGAGACTCCAGCCGGAAGCTGGCGTGATGCACTGCCCTGCGGGAACGGGGTGCTCGGTGCACTGGTGTACGGACGGGTAGCCACAGAGCGCATCTTGTTCAATCACGAGGCGCTGTGGTCGCAGGGCCAGACGCAGCCTGTTCCAGAGACGGCGGATCGATTGGATGAACTGCGTTCCATGCTGTCGGACGGGAATTTTACCGGGGCGGAAACATTCTTTCCAGAGCTGTGGAAGGATGCCGGGGTTAACACTGAACCAGCCCATTTTCTTCCGGGTCCGGATCTTTTCATCCGGTCTCATCCGGCGTATCCCTTTGAGCAGTACGCTTCCTCTCTGGATCTGAGTTCTGGAGAGGTGACGGTGCGCTGGAGGGAAAACGGATACCTTTTGCAACGCCGGGTTTTTGTTTCGCGGTCCGACAGTGTGGCGGTCATTGAGGTAAGCAGTGAAAATCCGGAGGGGCTGAATCTTCAGATATCGCTTCAGCCTCATGATCCACAGGATTCTCTGGAATACAAAGGATTTGGAGGCGTTTATGCTCCCAAATTCCGCGCAACTGTTACAGAAAATATACTGAGAATGGATGCTACATTCGAAGACGGCACCGCATATGTGGCTGAAGCGAAGATCTGTGGAGGGAATATCTGTTCGGACGGAAACGGGGCGCTGGTTGTCAGTAAGGGTTGTTTGACGGTATTGGTTCGGCTGGCTCCCGTAAATGACCAGCTCACATCTGACTGGCCAGAATGGCCTGACAGTTCTGATTATGACACGTTGTTTGCATCCCATTTCCCTTTGCACTCCGAACTGATGAATCGGACAACGTTTTCTTTGGGCGCACCGCAAGGGCTGTCAAACGAGAGGCTGTTGCTGGAAACAGGACGTAATCCGGTGCCGTCGGAACTGGTAGAGAAACTTTTTCAGTATGGACGGTACCTGATGATTTGCAGTTCCACCGGAGATGCTGCCTATCCATGCGGTTTGCAGGGAATCTGGAACGGGGACTATATCCCGGCCTGGATCAGCGGTCTTTTCATTGACGAGAATATCCAGATGAGTTATTGGGCAGTGCTTTCCGGCGGTCTTTCCGAGGCAATGCTTCCGTTTTTTAACGTATTTGAGCAGTGTATGAAGGATTTTCAGGAGAATGCCCGTCGCATGTACGGATGTCAGGGCATTCTGCTTCCTTTGTTTATGAGTCCGCGTAGCGGTAAAAAACATGATTTGCAGCCGCATTGCATCTACTGGACGGCGGGCGGCGGCTGGATTGCCCAGCATTTTTTTGACTACTTCCTCTATACAGGCGATCAACTCTTTCTGAAAGAACGGGCCCTCCCGTTTATGCTGGAAGCTGCCCGGTTTTATGAGGACTTCTTCACAGAAGGGGATGACGGCTTTTGGGTCAGCTCACCGTCTGTATCTCCCGAAAATCATCCGCTGGGCGATTTTTCGGGAGCGGGAATCAGTTGTATCTGTGTCAACGCAACTATGGATTTTGCCGTTGCCCGCGAGCTGTTCAGCAATCTGATTACAGCCGCCGGAATTCTTGGGACGTTGGATGATGATCTTCCGCGCTGGCAAAAGTTTATCGAAAAAATCCCGGCGTATCAGATCAACGATGACGGCGCGATCTGCGAATGGATGGATCCGCGTCTGGATGATAACTATCACCACCGTCATCTGTCGCATCTTTATCCTTTGTTCCCAGGGCGGGAAACCTGTCGGCACAAAAGCTCTGATTTATTTGAGGCCTGCCGCAAAGCCGTGGAAAAACGGCTGGTGATCGGCATTGAAGATCAGACGGGCTGGTCGTTGGCGCACATGGCGTGCATCTATGCGCGGCTAAGAGAGGGGAGTAAGGTGCTCGAATGCATCCGGCTATTGACCCGTTCCTGTCTCGGGAAAAATCTTTTCACCTATCACAACAGCGATCTGGATATGGGAATCACCAAGCCACTGTTTCGCGGAATGCCTGCACCGTTTCAGATTGATGCTAATTTAGGGGTGACGGCGGCGGTTCTGGAAATGCTGCTGTTCAGCGGGCCGGGAGAGATTCATCTGCTTCCTGCGTTGCCGGATGTCTGGTCGAAAGGAAGTGTTTGCGGTATTCGTGCCATGGGAGGGATTTGTGCCGATATTCACTGGGATGAAAAATCGGTTTCTGCCTTGTTGACTGCGGGACAGGATCAGGGTTGCGTGATTTATTATGCTGATAGCAGGCAGTCCGTTGAATTGCTCGGCGGCATTTCGGTGGAACTAAAATTCAAGAGGAGTTCATGATGACGTTAAATCAACGGGCGTTGAGAATAAAATTAAATCGGTGGTTGTCGTTAGTCGGGCTGGCCAGCCTGGCGTGCTCCAGTACGGCGGCTGTACAGACACAGAAACCCAACTTCATCTTTCTGTTCGCAGACGATTTGGGCTGGGGGGACTTGGGTTGTTATGGGAACGGTCAAATTAAAACCCCAAATATTGATGCGCTGGCGCGCGAAGGGACATTATTTACGCAGGGCTATGTATCTGCATCGGTCTGTTCTCCCAGCCGCGTGGCCTGTCTGACCGGATTGTTCCCGGCACGCACGGGTGTGCACGGGCACTTTGAGGGGGCGAAGAATGCGGCGCGGGGTATGCCGGACTCACTCAGTCTCGCATATCCTACTTTGCCGCGTGCACTGCAGGCTGCAGGATATAAAACTGCTCATTTCGGCAAGTGGCATGTGGGGGTGGAAGATGCATCTCTCTATGGGTTTGATATAGCGGAAACGTCTAATGGTGGGGGGCAAGACCGGTATGAAATGCCGAATGGATTTGATTATTTTTTTCGAGATTCATCTGAAATTATTGCAGATGACGGCATAGCATTTCTTGAGGAAAATCGTGATAATCCCTTTTACCTTCAGCTTTGGTTTCTGGAGCCGCACGCTCCGAACCTGCCGCATGATGAGTTTCTTAAACTCTATCGGCAGCCGGGTGGCATCCCGGATGAATTGATCATTCCGGATCCTTTGTCCCGTTATCGAGCGGTGGTGTCGAATCTTGATTACCATCTCGGACGATTGATAAAACGGCTGGATGAGCTGGGACTGCGTGAAAATACTATCATTGTTCTTTCGAGTGATAATGGACCTGAAGATCATCATATCCGAGGCAAGGCCAATACGCTTGGGATGGGTGAGCCGGGGCCATTCCGCGGTCGTAAGCGTAGCTTGTACGAAGGCGGCGTCCGCATGCCATTTATTGTGCGCTGGCCCGGAGTCACTCCGTCCGGAGCTGTGGACAACAGCAGTGTGGTTGGCTGCATCGACCTGTTTCCGACATTTGCTGAACTGGCTGGAGCAAAACTGCCGTCAGAGCTCGATGGAGAGAATATTCTCCCAGCCCTGCGCGGAGAACATTTTGAGCGCACACGGCCGCTTTTTTGGGAATGGCGTTATGATATTGAAGGATACAAGGTGAACGTCAGCCCGACCCATGCGGTTCGGTTGGGCCGGTGGAAGTTCTATATGAATTACGACGGATCCCGTAAGGAATTATATGACGAGCAAGCGGCTCCGATGGAAGTGGATAATGTGGCTGAAAACCATCCGGATGTAGTTCAGAAGATGGAGCGATTGATTTTAGATTGGCGGAAAACGCTGCCGGCATGGAGTGGTGATGCCAGAGCTGGTGATAACAGTTATCCGTGGCCAGAATAGAGGGAGAATAAAATACAATGAGAAAATCACAGGTTAACCCATGGAAATTCGTCCCAAGTTCAACGGTTTTTGCGGCGCTGGTATGGGGCACTGCACAGACGATCCCCGGGTTACTTCTAAAGAGTATAAACGTTCCTAATACAGTTGTCGGGCTAACAAGTCTGCTTGGGCTTCCAATCGCCTTCCGTTTTATTTTCGGACCGTTGGTTGACGGCCGGGGTACAAAACGCAATTGGACGCTCAATATGCAAAGTGTTCTTGCCGGAATGATGGTTGGCTTAGCAGTATTTTGTGGTCTATCTGTCATATTCGATATGTCTGGCTGGGTACTACAGGTGTTAATGATCCTGTTTGCCGGATTGGCTCTGATGAGTGCATTTAATGACATCGGCTGGGGGGGATTTTTTCTTTCGGCGGTGGATGAACGGGACAAAGCGCTTTTTGTGGGCATCAATGCTACTTGTGTGCGACTGGCAAACCTTTTTTCATACGGGTTCATGGTAGCGTTGGCCGGAAGAATCGGAAAGCAAACCGGAAACGTAATGGCAGGATGGGCGGTTTGTTTTGCCATCTTCGGGCTGATTCAGATCGGTCTTATGATTTATCACCGATGGGTTTATCCCTATCCGGTATTGGATCATCCGGTGAGTGGTATAGAACGCAAATCGTTTTTCAAGGTATTTGCGAATTTCTTTGAGCAACCCCGTCCGTGGGTGATTCTTTCATTTGTTTTTTTATATCGATTGGGAGAAGGGTTGCTGGCTCCGATGAAAGTTCCGTTTCTTATGGATCCGCCAGGAGCGGGCGGAATGGGGTTGTCGCTTGAACAGATTGGTATCATGAATGGAGTTTTTTCTATGATTGCCATGATGGCTGGCGGCATTCTTGGCGGGATTCTCGTCAAGAAATATGGTTTGCGCAAAACGATCTGGCCGTTTGCATTCTTATTGACTTTACCCAATCTCGGCTTTGTTTGGCTGGCCTTGTCGCCGGTTTACACAGAAGTTCATGTGCTGGGAACATCCATCAATCTATGGGTACAGGCTGTATTGTGCTTTGAGTCATTTGGTTATGGAATGGGGTTTGCATCGTTTGGATTCCTGGATTGCGAAGCATCGCGCGGACCTTATCGCGCCACGTTTTTTGCCCTGATGGCCGGGGTGATGTCAATCAGCTGGATTTTGACAGGAAGTTTAAGCGGATTTGTTCAGATGCATGTTGGATATGTGTGGTTATTTGTCTTGAGCGCAGTAATTGCAATCCCGGGGATTATGATAATTACATGGCTTCCGCTGAAACAATTCGAAGCGCGGGGTGAGCAGGAAGATGCCGAACGAAAAAAAGCAAACGCTTGATAAAAATATAATGGTCGAGGTTTTAGACGCTGTGTAGCTGTTTTCTAAAAGCAGGTTGGAAGCCTGCTGTACGTATCGCGGGAATCTTACTTTCTCAAACCGGTCACACAGTTTCGAATACACACTATAAAAGCCAAAAGGGTGTACGACAACACGTGGATCCTTTTTATTACGGATCACGGTAATATTGTTTTTTTTTAGAAAATTTGAAGAACAAGGCAAACAGGAAGATGGAGAGCGAAAAAAGTTAGAAGAGGAGGTTGTTTGTGAGAAAAAAAATGAAGTGGATGGGATTGTTTAGTATTATGTCGCTGGCGATCTGGACGCCGGGTTTGACGGTGTGTTTGAACCATCAGAATAACAGGGTTGCTTTTTATGTTTCTCCGGATGGAGATGACGCTTCAAATGGAACGAAAGACTCTCCTTTTTCTACATTGTCTCGCGCACGTGATGCTGTACGCGATCTGAAAAAAACCGAAACCAATGATCTGACGGTTGAAATTCGCGGTGGTCGATACTCGATCTCTGACACACTGGTTTTTGGTCTTGAAGATAGTGCTGCGGAGGGACAGACGATTACCTATGCGGCGGCGGAAGGCGAGCAACCTGTACTGAGCGGCGGGGTTGTCTTGTCAGGCTGGCAACGCACAAGCTTGTCCGGCAATATCTGGGTGGCAGATTTTCCAAAAGACACAAAAAATCCTTTAACTTTGTATCAGGGTGAAACCCGCTTGCCGCGCGCACGGGGCAAAGGCTTTTCACCGACAAAAACATACGAGCGTAGCGAAATGGCCGGGCCGATTACGGATACAATTGAATTTCCATCCGGCGCCTTGAAAAATTATGCCGACTTGAAATATGCAGAAGTTGTTGTGCGTACCAGTGCCGCATGGGCGATGAATACTCTGCCCTTGATTTCAGTTGATGAAGAAAAACGGATTGCCAAAACAGCTCCGTGCAATTATGCGCTGGGACGTATAGTGAGCAGTCCTCCGACCCCGAACGATATGTGGGTAGAAAATGTTTTAGCGGAATTAGACGCGCCCGGAGAGTGGGTTTCACATCCGGAAGAGGGTAAAATTTATTACTGGCCATTAGATGATCAAGAACCTTTAGATGTGATTTTTCCGCTGGTCACGGAAATCGTACGGATCGAGGGTGATATCGACTATGACGGGCCGACGGACATCCCGGTTAAAGGACTTCGATTTGAGGGGCTTTCCTTTGTGAACGCCGACCGGATGCCGACTCCAGACAACATCAAGGGACGAGGACTTCAGCATGGCTGGGAATATTTTGACTCACCCAATGCAATGCTTCGGTTCCGGGGTGCGGAAGACTGCACCGTGGACAACTGTCGTTTTACAGCGGGCGGCGATGACGGCATCCGTCTGGATCTATACGCACAAAATATAACCATTGAGAATTCTCTGTTTTACGATCTTGGTGGTGCCGCCGCTGTATTTGCGGGCTACGGACTGGGAACTAAAGACGTAAACAGAAACAACGCATTTATGAATAATCATGCCCATCATGTCAGTGAGCTGAAGAAAGATCGTCCGGCATTATTCATTTGGCAGAGTGGACATAATCGAATTGCGAACAACCTGATTCATAATGTGCCGTACGCTGCAATTTCAGTCAGTTGCCGCGCGGCGATTGCTCCGGGTATGGGGGAAGGCTATCTCAGTCGCAGGGGAAATGAAATAACCGGCGAGTACTCCCGAATTGCCGATTATGAGGGTTGGAAGTCCCGAGAGCGCTTCTGGCATGGCCGGGATAATGTAGTTGTGTCAAATGAAATATTTTCAGCGGTGGAATTCATCGCAGATGGCAATCCGATTTATATTTCCGGCACTGCAGGCGGGAATCAGGTGATGGATAACTATATTCACGATTGCTGGTCCTACAACGTAAATGCCGCTATTCGCTGTGATGATGATCAACATGAAACACTGATTGAAGCAAATCTGATTACGGATGTCGCGGGAAGTGCCAGCGCGATTGTCATTAAAGGGAAAAATGATGTGATTAACAACATCTGTGTAAATATTTACAGGAACGATGAGGACTATCACGTTGGGATGCTTGCCGTTCGATCCTATAAGCCGGATGGATGTAAAATTGAGCGGAATCTATTTTATTGCCCGGATCCGACTCGGATTGTTTCAGTTGTAGCCGGTCGAACGCGACCTCAGATAGGCAATGAGCAAATAGAACTGAAAAATTCACAAGTGCAGGACAATCTGTATTGGGCACCATCCGATCCGTCATGGGGGAAAGACTACTTGGCAGATGCTCAGCGGGAAGGCAGTGAGCAGGGAAGTCTCATCGCGGATCCACTGCTAACCAGTGGCTTCAGTTTTAAGTCGGGATCTCCGGCTTTAAAACTCGGTATTGTTCCGGTAACACCAGAGGGCAAGGGAGTGAATCGGTCTGTCTATCTGGATAGACTGGCGGCACTGTCGCGATCTGCCGCCGGCGAAGCGCTTGAGCAGGCGAAAGAGCAGGGATCGCTGGTTAAAAAGGCAGCCCAAACAGGCGCAGCGGGGGTCAATTCGAAAGCCGATCGTTGATCAAGTAACAAGAGTATATTTTACAGAAAGAAGGAGGCTCACAATGGAAGCTACAGTTGAAGTAAACCAGCCGTATATTGAAACCCTTCAGCCGAATATTGTGTTTATTCTAACCGACCATTTTCGCCGGGATACGATTAGGCCGGAGACAACGCCGAATCTGAATCGACTGGCGAAGGAGGGGGTCAATTTTCAGGCGGCATATACGGCCTCTCCGTTGTGCCAACCTGCGCGGAATGCAATCATCGCCGGACAATATAATTTCCAGACTGGTATTTGCGGCAATTCGGCCCCGCCGTTTAGTGAATCTTTGAGGCATGACACGTTTATGTGGCATTTAAAACGCGGCGGTTATGCTACAGCGATGATTGGTAAACATCACTATATGGGTTTTCTTCCGGGAACGGATGCGATTGAGTTAGGTCAGGAGTTTGTAAAGGATTACGGCTTTGATCATGTGGTGCAAGTTCTTGATGACTATGAAAACTGGAAAACCACAGATGCATATACCCGGCACTTAGAATCAAAAGGACTATTGCAACAACTCCGCGACCGTTTCGCCAACTGGGATCACGGCAACCTGATTCATTGTTTCAGCGATGAAGGCGATACCGTGGACGGATTTGTCAGGAATCAGGCGCTGGCGTATATTAAAGAGTCCTCGACCAATCAGCCATTCTATCTGAATGTCAGCTTTATCGGGCCGCATCCGCCGTACTGGTATCCAAAGTCCGGTGAAAAATATAAGCCGGAAGATATTCCAACAACGCCGCGAGATATTCCGGCAGAAACAGAGACCACGGCATTTAATCGGGCGGCTTATATGAACCGATGTGCGGTACTTGACCGTTATGTCGGTGATTTGGTTGCCGCACTTAAGACAAAAGGGGTTTATGACAACACGTTAATTCTTTTTTCGTCCGATCATGGAGATATGCTGGGCGAATTCGGTATTTGGGATAAACGATATTTTTATGAGCCGAGTGTAGGGATACCTTTTATTATGGCAGGGCCTGGAATTTCGGGTGATAACCTCCACAGAGGGCGACTTGATCGCTCTCTAGTCAGCAACCTCGATATCTATCCCACATTTTTGGCTGCGGCCGGAATAGCTATGCCGAAAAAACCGATGAGAGCAGGGATTAATTTGCTGGCCAAGTTGAATGGAAATGACCGTTTAAAACGACGAGCAGTTTTTTCCGAACTGGGAACGGCGGTTATGGTGCGTGCTGGCACTTGGAAGCTGGTGTACGACCCGCAGGCCGGAGGTATTCAATATTTGTTCAACCTGAGCAACGATCCGCACGAAGAAACCAACCTGGCCAATATGCCCGGCTATGAGGCAGTTAGTCTGGAGTTGGTCTCGCTGATTTTAAATGAGCGGATTCGGCTGACGCAGTACGCGCACCTGAAAGAAGAACAGCGGGTGATGCGGATATCAGTTGGTTATTAACAGCGTGAGAGATGCAAATTATGTCTTATGAAATCGGAATAGCGGCACTGAATCTGGAGCCGACACCGCACGTGCCGCGCACAGAATACTCGGCAGAGCGCCACTGGGATCTGGTGAATGCGGTGACGGGGCGGAGCGTTGGTTCCGGCGATGATGCGACAACGCAGGATGCCGCTTCGAGCGCATTTCGCGCCGTGTGGGACTATGACTTTGTTTTCAGAACCCTGATCCATTGTCACGAGTTGGATGCTTGTCGTACCGACCTAGGCCATGCTGAATATGAAACCGGCGGTGTGGATAAGCGCGAAGCTGGGGTCTGTCCGTTTGAGGAATTGGAGGATGTCTGGAGTTTCCAACCTCTGGAAACCTACGGACCGTGCGACATTGCCGCGACGACCCGGCGTTTTGAGGCGGACTATGCCAGCCAGTGCCGCATGACGCCGGATGCGGTTNNTGTCACCGGTATCTACATTTCGCTCATCTCTGGCCTGCTCGAAATTTTTGGCTGGGACATGATGCTGATGGCATTATCTGATGCGGAAGCCTTCGGGAGGGTTGCCGACAGGTATGCGGAATGGATTGGCGGCTATTTTCAGGCTCTCGCCGCCAGCGATGTTCCTGTAGTGATGATCCACGATGATATCGTATGGTCTTCCGGTCCGTTCTGTGCACCGGCGTGGTATAGCCAGTATTTTTTTCCCAACTATCAAAAAATGTTCGCTCCGGTTCTGGAGAGCGGAAAAAAACTGATCTACTGCTCGGATGGAAACTACTCTATGTTCATTGATGACATTGCCGAATGCGGTGTACACGGGTTCGTAATGGAGCCCTACACGGATATGAAGTATATTGCCGAGAAGTACGGTCGCACCCACGCCTTCATCGGCAATGCCGATACCCGCGTCCTGTTAAGCGGTTCGCAAGAGGCCATCCGCGCCGAAGTGGGACGCTGCATGCAGATTGGTAAAAACTATCCCGGCTGGTTCATGGCCGTCGGCAACCATATCCCTTCCAACACGCCGGTCGAGAATGCCCTTTATTATAACGAACAGTATATGAGGTTGCGAGACCGTTAAGTGGTGTCAGGGCAAGAGTTCAATTGAAGCGAAATAGTAAAGTATGAAAGAGATATGAAATGAGTCAGGAAAAAATAAATTATAACACAAAAGATGCCTGTATTTCGGATGGAATTAAAAAAGAGATGTTGAAAGCCGATCAGGCGCAGGATTGGCGCCTGCTGAGTAACGGATTTGAAATTCCGACGCGGTCCTATTCGGATCAACCCTATTTAGTCGAGGCCGATGACGGTGCGTTGGTTTGTGTATTAACGACCGGAGAGGGGCACGAAGGGCAGTCTGGTCAGCATGTGACTATTCTGCGCAGTACGGATCGCGGGCGAACTTGGTCAGAACCGATGGCTCTCGAATCGCCGGACCGTCCGGTGTCTTCCTATGCTGTATTGCTTAAAGTTCCTTCCGGGCGTCTCTATTGTTTTTATAACTACAATGCTGATAATATTCGGGAGATTGAGACCGTATATCCCGGCAATCCGGTAACTTATCGCGTGGATACCCTTGGTTACCACGTTTTCAAGTATTCTGATGATCACGGAAAGACTTGGTCCGATGAATGGTATCCCGTGCCGATCCGTGAAACAGAAATTGATCGTCAAAATGTGCGCGGTGGGAAGATCCGGTTTATGTGGAATGTCGGGAAACCGTTTGTTTTGAACGGAGCCGGCTATATTTCTATCCATAAAGTCGGCGATTTTGGTGATGGGTTTATGGTTAAGTCAGAGGGTTGGCTGGTCAAGAGTGACAACCTTTTGACAGAATCTGACCCGGAAAAGATTCGCTGGGAAACATTGCCGGACGGAGAAATTGGTTTGCGAACCCCCGTCGGGGGCGGTCCGATTGCAGAAGAGCAGAGTTATGTCGTGTTAAGTGATGGCTCGATTTACTGTGTCTATCGGACGATCGACGGATATCCCGTTGAAAGCTACAGTCGTGACGGAGGACACACATGGAGTGCGCCTCGGTACAAATGTTATGTTGATGGTCGCCGCATGAAGCATCCGCGCGCGGCGAACTTTGTTTGGAAATGTAATAACGGAAAATATATTCACTGGTTTCATAACCACGGCGGTCCGTTCATGAAAGACGCTGAGCCAAATGCGCCGCACGTGGGTCCTTACGAAGATCGTAATCCCGTCTGGATTTCTGCTGGAATCGAAAAAGACGGTCCGGATGGAAAAGTTGTCGAATGGTCGCAACCGGAAATTCTGCTCTATGACGATGATGTTTTTTTGCGCATGAGTTATCCGGATATGATTGAGCTCAATGACGGGATGTACATCAGCGAAACCCAAAAAGATCTTGCTCGAATTCACCGTATTGATTCGGTGTTTCTTCAGCGGCTCTGGGGTCAGTTTGAGGGGCTTCCGGTTGATCCATCCGCTTGCATACTCACTGCAGAGAGGGGCGGTTGTGCGGTAGATATGCCGGCACTGCCGAAGTTTTCCCAGCGCGATATGCGTACAGCGGATCGAGGAATTGTTGATTTACGGCAGGGCTTTACCTTTCTGCTCGATGTTTGTTTTACAAACTCTGAGAAAAATGAAGTGCTACTCGATAATCGTACGCTAAGCGGGCGCGGATTTGTTCTGGTATCCACTGTTGCGGGTGGTCTGCAGCTAATTATGAGCGACGGGCAGACCAAGGCTCTCAACGATTCAGAATCGGGAGTACTTCAGGTCGGACAGCGTCATTCAGTTGCGGTAATTGTGGATGGCGGGCCGAAGATCGTCAGTTTTGTCGTCGATGGAAAATTCTGCGACGGCGGTGCGCAGCGCCAGTTCGGATGGAGCCGATTTAGTCCCAACCTGCGTGATGTGGCGGGACATCCACAGCTGACAATCGGGGGTGCGGTGAACCGGGTTGAAATTTATGAACGTGCATTGATGACATGCGAAATTGTGGTTCTGCAGAAGAAAATCGATAGCTAAAATGAGTGTCTGAACCGGGTTCCATCTTAAATTGAGGGTTGTCTGTGCTGGTGTGATAAATTGTGATTCCAAATAACGAACGAGCTGGCCAATGAAAAAAAATATTTTCATATTGGTAACATTAATTGGCGGAGCATTTTCTTCTCTTGCTTTTTTATTTACGTTGACCGGGAAGGTGGATTCTGAACCTTTTTATCTGATTGCTGCGGAGTCATTTGCGGTTCCAGAAGGGTATAGTGACAATGTCAGTTTTGGTGATGTAAATAATATTCAAAATAATCTGATTGGGAATACGGGTTTTTCTGATTCAGATTTGTGGCAAGGGAGCACGGCTTTGATCGTGTCTAGCGGGTTGACCGGGCTTACGCATCCTCTGATGTCAGGCAGTGCAATGAGCGGTTGTGTGAAAGTTGTACCGGGTATCGGAACAATGTTTCGCAATGTTTACCGGGATTTGACAAAAACTCCGGCAGGAACATCTTTTTATATGAGCGGGCTGGTTTCCTTGCAGGGGAGTCTCAATAATATGCTGACCAACAGCATTGCGGCGATGGGTCTGTCAACGAGTGAGCAACTTGCAATAAACGATGAGACAATACCTTCAGGGATTTTTCTGGGATTGTCGTGCAATAGCAGTGGAGATATTTTCCTTTCCGCCTTTGCTGCGGGAAACACATATCGACTGGGCGAGGCATTAACGACGAATGATGTGGTCGGCACACATATGATTTCTCTGAAGCTGGATATTGGATCGGGAGCAACGGATAGCCTTACGGCTTGGTATGCGCGAGCAGATGACGCCGAACTGGTCATGGCGGGCAGTTGGAACGCTCTCGATATTGCTGAGTCTGGGAAAGACATCCAAACGTTCGGAATAAAGGCCGTGCGAACCGGAGGAGTCGGGTATGCTGCCGGAGTGATGCTGGATGAGTGGCGTTTTTTCGGGATAAATTCCCCAAACACGGGCACCCCTTTTAAAACCGATTTTTGGGTTTCTCCTGCTCCTGTCGGCAATGATTCCACGGGATCCGGAACATCAAATGCGCCGTGGGCCACCATCAGCAAAGCGCGTGATTATATTTATTTGAATAATTGGGCCGGCACAATGACATCTAATATTACCGTGAATATTACTGCGGGAGAATATGTCCTGACCCGTCCGCTCGCTTTTACTACAGTGGATTCTGGCGGCAACGGGCATTATATTATCTATCGGGCCGCCGACGGTCCGGGTACAGTGAATCTGGTTGGGAGTCCGGATATGAACGGCTGGGAGCAGACGCAGGATTCAACCAACATCTGGAAAATATATATCGGACTGGACGAAACGGTGGATTCGGTTTTTGAGAATAATGTTCGAGGTCAATTAGCCCGTTCACCTAATCTGGAAATTGATGACCGCTACCCTGTGGCGCATGCTCCTTACAGTATTTCCGTCGATGGGTGTTATCATACAAACTCAGGTTTCGACCGAATTGAATATGAGCCTGGCGAATATACGGTTACAGATTTTACAGAGACCGCTCAGATGGTTTGGTGGGTACAGGGCGGGTATTGTGATTGGGGGATGGGATGTTGCGATTTATATTTGAATCATACACCGTATAATCTGCTTTATTTTGAGCCCCTGTCGACCAATTACTCGCCAAGTGCAGGGGAACGGTATTTTATTCAGGGGATTCAAAGTCTGCTGGATGCTCCGGGGGAATTTTATTATTCCCCTTCAAACGGATGGCTTTATTATTATCCGAGAACTGCTGGAAATCCGGATGCTCGGAACATGCGGGTTCCGCTTTCGTATTCCATGTTGATTTCGGTTCAGGGGAGCGCACCCGGCACTCATGCCCATCATTTAAAATTTGAAGGTCTTACGCTTAACTATATCAGCGGGAATGCTGACAGAGGTGCTGTCAATCTTGAACATACCGATCATATTGAAGTGCGGGATTGCCACATCCTGAATACAGGGCGCTATGCTGTCCAGATGAGAAATGATAACAGTTTCAATCTGATCTATGGTTGCTGGATTGAGCACTGCGGGATCGGCGGGATTTTGGTGAGAAA
>DINM01000068.1:0-317 GCA_002423675.1 Verrucomicrobia bacterium UBA5540 | reverse complement strand
GATTGGGCACCGAATGGAATCTTTTTCGACCATCCGCAATCCTGCCTTTACCAGAATCTTTCAAATATTCAGATTAACTGGATTCAGGGCCAGAATGATACCAATCATCCCAGCAATACCGGTTTTTACCGCGGCAATGATAATCCCATTACATCGCAAACAACGAGCAATCTTAGTTTTTACGGTACCTTTACCGAGGGATTGATGAACTATTCGAAAATCGGACTGAAAGCCGATTTTCCATTTGCATATGATCCTCGTGACGTTTTGGTTTGCGACGACTACACCTTGGATTATTCAGAGTCGGATTCCGGGTG
>DINM01000082.1:3850-6806 GCA_002423675.1 Verrucomicrobia bacterium UBA5540 | reverse complement strand
TATTTCAACTGCGGCGAGCGGCTTGCCGATCGGCGTGTTACGCTGCGGATTGTCGATGCCACCCACGTCCACACAGTAGCAGGTGCAATAGACGGTGGCTTCGGTCGGGCCGTATCCGTTGATAATGCAAAGTTCAGGAACCGCGCGGGCGATCGCAATTAATCGCTGCTCTGGAATCGGCTCCACACCGGTGAGCAGACGACGCAGACGGCTTTGCCCGGGATGATCGAGCGTCCAGGCCTCCAGATCGGCGATCATGACCGGAGGAATATACGCCGATGTGATCTGTTCGTTGCAAAGCCACGTCATTAGTTGCGGCGCATTCAGACGAATTTCTTCGGGAATAATCACCAGCGCGGCCCCGCAGACGAGTGGAGAAAAAATACTGTATACCGATACATCGAAACTGAAACTGGTCCACCAGCTGCACTCATCGCCGGGGCCGAGCGCGCGGCGGCGCTGTGCATCGTCGAGCATGTTGAGCACACCGCGATGCGTACAAAGAACCCCTTTCGGTTTGCCGGTGGAGCCGGATGTGTAAATAATATATGCTAGATCATCCGGCTGAAGCGGTTCCCACTCGCCGCAAACCGGCAATGATTCATTGGGAGAGACCACTACGGCTTCGGTGATAAATCGAGATCGGTGTGCGGCCGTTGTGATCACAACCGGCGCGCCGCAATCGGCCAGCATGAACCGGAGCCGCTCAGAGGGATACGTTGGATCAAGCGGCACATAAGCCGCGCCTGCGCGCAAAACCGCCAGCACCGCAATAATCAGCTCCGGCGAACGATCAAGACAAACTGCAACTGGAACCTCGCGTGCCGCTCCGTGGGAGCGCAGAACCGCCGCTAGCGCCAGTGAACGGCGATCCAGCTCTGCATAGGATAGTACGGTGTCGCCGCACCTAACAGCGGCAAGATCAGGGTGCTCTGCTGCCCGCCCGATAAACCGGGCAATCAGCGTCTGTTCTTCGTTTAAATTCATGAGATTCAGGAACTCGCATCTATTGGATCGGGATGCTATAAGAAGCGCCGGTTTGAATGAAGAACAATATCAAAATTTTTAAAAACTCTATCGAAATCTGGACAGTTTACCAGCCCGATCACGCCGAGGATATCGATCTCTGCCGCAGCCTGCTGAATAGCGACGAGCTGGAGCGGGCTGCCAAATTCAGGAATCCTGACGATGCAACCGGCTTTATTTTGTGCCGAGGCCTCTTGCGCCGGATTCTGGCGGATTGTCTAAACGCCTCGCCGTCTGAACTGAAATTTAACCGTAACGAACAGGGTAAACCGTTTCTCGAAAACGGTGAGCTCGAATTCAACGTATCGCATTCGCGCGACCGCCTGCTGATTGCAGTTACCGCCGGGCGCGCGGTCGGCGTGGATATCGAGTTTCGGCGCAGCGGGCTGAACATGGCGTCGATTGCCAAACGCTGGTTTGCACCGGAAGAACAGGATTTTTTCCAAACATCGGAAAACCCGGAACGCGTTTTTTTTGATATCTGGGCCAAAAAAGAGGCCTATGNNCAACACGTTCGCTGTGCCGGTCGGCGGGAAGCCGTCTTTTCCAATGATTGGAAATAACGGCCTTTGGTTTTTCCAAACATTGGAAATTGATTCCGCCTATGCGGCGGCTGTAGTTTCAGAAGCGCCCCCCGTCCCGATTCATCTACGGACATTTTAAATCTATGAAAATCAGCATTGGCATTCTGGCGTGGAACGAGGAAGACAGCATTCGCACAACGCTCCACAGCATCTTCGCACAAAGTCTAATCCGCGATGCCGCAACGAGCGGATTTCAGATTCAGATCGTCTGCGTTCCCAACGGCTGCACCGACAACACCGCGCAGGCGGCGCAAGACGCCATGCTGACCGCCGCCGAAAAACTTATCAGCCCTGAAGGCATCCGCTGGCAGGTTCATCCGCTGAAAACGCCGGGAAAAACCAATGCATGGAATGTGTTCGTGCATGAGCTGGCTGATCCGGAGGCAGATGTCATCTTCATGATTGATGCTGACATTCAGATTTTCATGCCCGATACGCTGCGCAACATGCTTCAAAAACTGTACGGACACCCGGATGCATTCATCTGTACCGACCTGCCGGTGAAACATATTGTTTTTAAACCGCACTATAATCTGCTCGACCAGATCTCGATGAAAACCGCGAACATCAATCAGTCGGCGCCCGGCCAGCTCTGCGGACAGCTTTACTGCGCGCGCGGCGCGTGGCTACGCCGCCTGTGGATTCCGGAAGGCATTATCGTTGAAGACGGTTTTATCAAAAAAATGGCGGTTTCTACCTTCCTTCCTGAACCCGAAGATGCTGCGCGGCGGCTAATCACCGCCGAAACCGCGTCGCATGTTTTCGAGGCCTACACCCGCCTACCCGACGTGCTGGCAACCCAGCGGCGGCAGATTGCGGGTTACATCATTCACCGCTGGATCTGGGAATATCTGCAACAGCATCTGTCCGAAGCGCCGGATGCCGCAGCTTTGATTGAACAACTTAACCACGATGCGCCCGGCTGGACGCGCCGGCTGATNNCCACTCGCTTTATTCGTTTCCGCGGATTCAGCACCTCGAAAAAAGCGGTCTACATTCCGGTTCTGGCTGCACAGATCCTGCTCGATTCGCTCCAGTTTCTTACGGCGCTCAGGATGCTCTGCCACGGTAAACTGCAAAAGGTCTGGCGCGACACGCGTACCACGAATGCGGAGGTCAACCGGTGAATATGGCCTTCGCGCATCATCTGGATCTCAAGCAATCCGCAAAAAACCGTAAGCCGGGTGCAGTCGGCATTCACAGCGCGGCGGAAAATATTGCATTGCACCTGAAAAAATCCTCAGATGGATTTCAAATGCTGGCACCGCTGAAGAACCGTTGCACGCCGGTAGCCGCCGCACGGATTCTGGCCTATCAAAACCTGACGCACAAAAAATATTACGGCT
>DINM01000082.1:0-3828 GCA_002423675.1 Verrucomicrobia bacterium UBA5540 | reverse complement strand
ACAGCTATGGACGGCAGCTCGCCCATAAATTACAGAACGGATCCGCACAGGCGGTGCTGTGCACCGAAGTGAAACACGCCGCCTTTTTAAAAACCAATCGCCCGGTTGCCGTCTGGACCGACTCCCTGTACGGCGGACTGTTTGATTATTACCAGACCTTCACCGGCCTCTGCCGCCGAACGCAAAACGATCTTCAGGAAATGGATCGCGCGGCGGTCAAAAACTGTGCGCGGCTGATTTTTGCATCCGACTGGGCCGCACAACGGGCAATTGATCTGTACGGTGCATCGCCCGATCAGGTAAAGATTGTTCCATACGGCGCCAATCTTACTTCCGGCCTCTCGAGAGCCGAAGCCGAACAACTCGTAGCGCGCAAACCGCTCGATGGAATCTGCCGCNNCGTGGAGTGGAAACGCAAAGGCGGTGACACAGCCATTCAGGTTGCAGAAATTCTCAACGCGCAGGGCGTCCGCACCGAAATTACCTTTCTGGGAACCGATCCGGCCAAGCACATGGCGCAGGTTCCGCAGTTTGTCAAAACCGCCGGATTCCTATCGCTCGCTAAACCGGAAGATCGCACCAGAATGGAACAGCTTTATCGGGAATCACATTTTCTTCTTCAGCCATGCCGCGCGGAATGTTTTGGCCATATCTTTCCGGAATCCAGCAGCTTTGCCCTGCCTGTGGTCGCCTCCAACACGGGCGGCATTCCGACGGCCGTACATGAAGGTATCAACGGCTACTGCTTCGATCCAGAAATTCCCGGTCATTATGCCGAGTGCATCGGACGGATTTTCAGCTATGCGGAGGAGTACCGCGCATTGTCGTTGAAAGCCTTTGATGATTACAACGCGCGGCTCAGCTGGCAGCAGGCCGCGCGGCAGGTGGTGAATATTCTGGCGGAATTATAAATCTGTATCTTCGGCGATGAGCAGATTGGTGCTGTAGAAGAGCATCAGGAAGGCCAGTTCAAAGGATTCTTCAAAGCAGGTCAGATAGGACAGATCAATCCGTTCAAGAACATCCCAGCCCTCAATCATTTCGCACAGTACAACCAGTTCAACCGCGACCCAAGCCAGCAAATAACAGATGCTGGCGGGCCGATTCCACGAGAGCTTCACCATGCGGTAATACAACGTGGAAACCATACCACATACCAGCATGGCGGCCGGCGTATAAAGAAGTACCCAGGAATATCCTCGTTGATCGAGACGGGTGTCTTTGACGATGCCGGTGGCCTGCTCCAATTCATAGCCCATGAATTCGTGCAGAGAAAGCATTTCGTCCGCGGAGAGAAAACAGAATCCCAGCGCCATCATCACCATCAGGGCTTTTCCAAACTTCGGAAGCCCCGGATGACGGCTGACTAGAAAGAACGAAAGTCCGACGACGGCAAACAGCAGCGTCTCGAACCAGGTAGCGACGGTGCGCTCTTCGCGCAGATCAATAATCCCGTTGAGATAATCCAGCAGTCTGGAATGCCCAAGCGTGTATTGCGCAAAAAATGTTTGCGCACTGAAGAGCAGACAAAGACCGATCAGGGGCCACAGCAGTAAACGGAGCAGTTCACGGATTTTCAAGGCTACACCTCTTTCGTTAGATACAATCTACCTAAAAGAAGAAACGGAAACTAATCAAAATAAAAAAAATCGCAATCGATGCATTTGTCCGCATCTCACTTACTGAGCGGCTCAAGAATAATATAGGTCGGCAGTCCCATCACCCCGAAGTGGTCGAGAATTTCTTTGGCCGGTGAGTCCCCGTAATTGGTGGCATCCAATTTGATCACCTTATAGCGGGCCATTCGTTTTTTCACCGCCGGATCCCTGNNCACCAGTCGGCCCAGAAATCGATGAAGACCGGCTGCTGTGCGGCGTATGCCGTGTTCAGTGCCTCGCTGAAGCAGGTCGCTTTGTCATCGCAAACCACCAGATGATCTTCCCCACCGGACGGCGCCATTCGCATCCTCAAAAGCCGACTGCCCAATAGGCCATAATAGACCGCAAACAGCAGAATCAACACCCCGAACCCACGCTTCACCCACTCCATCCACACACCGGGTTTCGGCAGGAAGGAAAGCCCCGCGCCCGCAAAAGGCCACGGAAGGGCCATCCCCAAACCCAGCACAAACGGAAGAACCAACCCGGTATGTACGCCGTGCGCATAAAGGTTCCCCGCAAGCAACAGCACGGCGATCACCACCGGCGCCACACAGGCTCCGGCCAGTAGCGCGGAAAGTCCGCCAATACTGAATGCCGCCAGGTATTCCTCTTCCGTCTGCCGTTTATTCAAATGGTTATGCAGGCGGGTCAGATCAATATGGAAAACGTTAAATAGCGCCAAGGCCAGCAATAGAAAAACCGCCGCAATGCCGAAGTTAAACCACGGGTTGGCATTCAGTGCCCCGAACCGCGCTCCGCCCAGTACTACGGCCAGGCCGAGAATACCGTACACCACCNNACCCCGCCGAGCGCCAGCCCTTTGCGACGCGATTCCGACTGCGCGCCAGCTCCGATAATCGCCAGATTTACCGGAATCATAGGCAGAATACAGGGCGTCAGGTTCAGCGCCAGTCCGCCCAGCAGGATCAAAAGCAGCGTACGCCAGAGACCCCACTGTTCAAAAAATACCACCGGATCTTCGGAAAAGCGTTCATAAAAACTCTGTGTTGGTTTTCCACCCTCGGCGCGATCGAGAAATGCAAGAAAGCCTTTGGAATCCATATAGCCGGAACCGGAGGTGACCACTTTAAACTGGCCGGCTTCCTGAACCCACGACGCATCTTCGGTTTGTGCCGAAACGGTTAATGAAGCCGCAATAAGGAATGAGAAAAGGATTAACTTTTTCATAGGGACACTCCAGACTGTTCACTCTTATGGAAAGCATTGAGCATACTGCGTTAAACGTTTTGAAGCAAATTCGCAAGAAAGGTTTTACCGCCTTCTTCGCCGGCGGTTCTGTGCGCGATAAACTGCTCGGTCGTCCCGCAAAGGATTACGATATCGCCACCGACGCACGGCCCGAACAGATCGAGGCGATTTTCCCGAAAACCGTCGCTGTCGGCAAAGCTTTCGGCGTCATCGTCGTCGTGCAGGACGGCACCGAAACCGAAGTCGCTACCTTCCGAACCGACGGCGGCTATCAGGACGGCCGCCGCCCGGACTCCATCGAATTCTGCGGTGCCGAAGAAGACGCCAAACGGCGCGACTTCTCCATTAACGGCATGTTCTATGATCCGCTCGAGAACAAAATCATCGACTATGTCGGCGGACAGGAAGACCTGCAGAAAAAAATCATTCGCGCCATTGGCGATCCCGATAAGCGATTTGCCGAAGATCACCTGCGTATGCTGCGCGCCGTCCGCTTCGCGCATACGCTCGGTTTCGTGATTGAGCCGGCTACCCGCACTGCGATTCAGAACTACGCGTCTGACCTCGCCAAAATCAGTGCCGAGCGGATTGAAAACGAATTCTCGCGCACGCTCACCGAAAGCCTGCGGCCTGGAGATGCATTAAAGGAGCTGGTCGACCTCGGCTTGATGGAATATATCATCCCTGAAATTCTTCCAATGATCGGGCAGGAACAACCGCCGGAATTCCATCCGGAAGGCGATGTCTTCGTGCACACCTGTCTCATGCTCAACCTCATGAAAAAACCGAGCCGTGCCCTCGCCTACACCGTCCTGCTGCACGATATCGGCAAACCCTCTACCGCCTTCATGGGCGAAGACCGCTTGCGCTTTCACGGACACGAACGAAAAAGCGCTGAAATGAGCGAAGGCATCCTGCGCCGGCTCAAGCTGCCGTCCAAAGAAATTAAGCAGATCCT
>DINM01000061.1:1815-5882 GCA_002423675.1 Verrucomicrobia bacterium UBA5540 | reverse complement strand
CGTGGTCTATTCAGACCATAAGATAAAGATGAATTTTTTTGAGAAGTAAGATGGACGATACCTATTTAATCCGGACGGAAAAACTGGTGAAGAGTTATCGCGGCAGAACCGTGGTGAACGAGGTGGATGTGAATGTCCGTCCCGGCGAGATTGTCGGACTGCTTGGCCCGAACGGGGCGGGGAAGACGACGACGTTCTACATGGTAACCGGATTGATTCAGCCGACAGCCGGGCAGGTCTGGTTTAAGGATCGTAATGTATCCAAAGTTCCGATGTATAAACGCGCCCGGATGGGGCTGGGCTATCTTTCTCAGGAGCCCTCTATTTTCCGAAAACTGACAGTTCAGGAAAACGTGATGGCGATTCTTGAGACGCTGCCGATTTCCCGTCGCGAGCGTCGTGAGCGACTGGAGTTTCTTTTGAATGAGCTCAAGATTATTCATTTATCCAAACAGCGCGCTTATACGCTTTCCGGCGGCGAGCGCCGCCGGCTCGAAATCACCCGCGCGCTGGTGACGAATCCGTCGCTGATTTTGCTGGACGAACCGTTCAGCGGGGTCGATCCGCTGGCAGTTTATGAAGTGCAGGAGATCATCAAGGATCTGCGCGCGAAGGGGCTCGGCGTACTGATTACCGACCACAATGTGCGCGAAACACTGGCCGTGGTGGACCGGGCCTATTTGATGTGTGAAGGCAAAGTGCTCCGTGAAGGGGCCAGCGATTTTTTGGTTAATGATGAAATGAGCCGCGAACTCTATCTGGGGCCGCGGTTCAGTATGTAATAGAAAAAGGAGAAGCTCATGCAGGTACATATCACAGGACGGCATGTCGACATAACGGACGGAATCCGTGAACATGTTTATGACAAGGTCGAGCGAACTCTGATTGATTTTCCGCGCGTCGAAGACGTGCGCATCATATTGGAACTGCAAAAAATAATGCATTCCGCCGAAGTGGTGGTGCATGGGAAAAACATCCATGTGGAAGGTGAATCCTCTTCCGAAAACATGTATACCTCCATCGATGAGGCCCTCGATAAGGTTGAGCGTCAGCTTCGCAAACTGCGCCAGAAGGTGAAGGCTCATCACCATCATCCTGAAAAGTAAACAAAGTGACGGCTGTGGCGATTACACTGAAAGAACTATTGGTGAACGGGACGGGGCGTCTTTCACTTGAACTGGTTTGGGGTGAGGAACTTTTGGATCGGCCGATCGAGGAAAAGGCGATCAACCGGCCCGGCCTTGCTCTGACGGGGTTTTTCCAGTATTTTGCCCAGCGCCGCCTGCAGGTGTTCGGGCTGGCGGAATTTACTTATCTGAAAAGTTTGACCTCGGAAGAGCGTGAAGTTCGTTTGCGGGGCATTCTCGAAAAGAATGTCCCCGCTATTGTAATTTCCCGCAACCGCAATCCGCTTCCCGAGTTGAGGGCTCTTGCCGAGGAATACGGAACGCCGCTGTTTCGCTCCAGTATGATCACCAGCCATTTCATCAACGAGTGTACCCTTGTGCTGGAGGAGCTAACGGCACCGCACGACCGGGTGCAGGGAACCATGCTTGAAATCATGGGCATTGGTGTGCTGCTTCAGGGGCAGGCGGGGATTGGCAAGAGCGAAACCGCGCTTTCGCTGATCGGGCGCGGCTACANNGGAAATCCGCGGGGTGGGTATCGTGCACGTCCCCAGTCTTTTCGGAGTCTCGGCGATCCGGCGCGACGCGGCGCTCGACATGGTGATTAATCTGCATCCCTACACCAATGATGCCGATGAAGAGCGTACGGGTCTTCAGCCAACCGAAATCGAAGTTCTAGGCATCCAATTCCCCTACTTTTCGCTGCCGGTCAGTTCCGGTCGTGATATGGCAAACATTGTTGAGGCGGCCGCCCTGAACTATAAGCTGAAACTGCTCGGGCATGATGCGGCCAAAGAATTGGATGAAAAACTAATCGGAAACTTTCTTCGCAAGGCAGCTTCATCATGACGGAAGAAAAAACCATCTTACGTGAATTTCAGGTGCTCAATAAATACGGCATCCACGCCCGGCCTGCTGCGTTGCTGGTCAAAACCGCCGGTAAATTTTCGTGCGATATTTTCATCGGAAAGAAAGGTGAAGAGGTTTCCGCCAAAAGCATCATGGGATTGCTTACCATCGAAGGGCATCACGGGGCCAAACTCAGTGTGCGTATCGTCGGTGCGGATGCGGAAGAGGCTCTGGCCGAGATTGAAGAGCTTTTTGNNGTCTGAAACAGCCATAGATCCTGCCGGTGAACTGATTCTGCAGGGAATCGGGGTCTCACCCGGTGTCGCGATCGGCGAAGTGGTTGTTTTTGCTCAGGAGGGCGCGGCGGTTCCTGACCGGGTCATCAGCGAAAATGACGTTCCGCTGGAAATTGCCCGGTTTGAAGAAGCCCTCATTAAAACCCGCCATCAGATCGCCGAAATCCAGAGCAAAGTCTCCTCAGCACTCGGGGAAGAACACGCCAGTATTTTCGATGCGCATCTGCTGGTCGTCGATGACCGCTATTTTGCCGAAGAGGTGATCCGTGGACTGCGGGAGCAGCGGCGGAATGTCGAAGCGGTGCTCAGTGATGTGGCCGGACGCTACATCGAAATGCTCAGCCGGGTTGAAGACGACTATTTGAAAGAGCGTGCTGCGGATGTGCGGGATGTTCCCCGCCGCGTCAGTAACAATCTTGCCGGTGAAAAGATGGATCGGATGGATCAACTAGAAAGTCCCTGCATTGCCGTCGCGCACGATTTTTCGCCATCCGACACGGCCGGAATGAACCGCGAAATTGTTCTGGCGCTGGTCGCTGATTCGGGCAGTTCAACATCGCATACGGCCATCATGGCCCGCGCATTGGAAGTTCCGGCGGTTGTTGGCTTGCATAATATCAGCAAGCAGATCAGTTCAGGCGAAACACTGCTGGTCGATGGCGGCAAAGGCCGGGTGATTATCCGCCCGACGTCCGAAAGGTTGCTCGCGTATGCGCAGAAAGCCGAGGATCAGAAAATCATTCTTTGTGAACTGGAAACCCTCAAAGACAAACCCTCTGAAACGAAAGACGGTTATTATGTACCCGTCGCCGCGAACATTGAGCTGCCGTCCGAAATCCCCTCCATTGAGAAATACGGCGCTAGGGGGGTTGGCCTTTTCCGTACCGAATTCCTGTTTTTAAACAGGGAAGACCCTCCGGATGAGGAAGAACAGACCCGGGTTTACAGTGACGTCGCTGACCGTTGCGTACCCGAACAGGTTGTTATCCGAACGCTGGATCTGGGCGGGGATAAATTTTCACCGAGCCTGAAACCAGCACCTGAAATGAATCCGTTTCTCGGCTGGCGGGCCATTCGTTTCTGTTTTNNACCTGCCGGTCGGCGTCATGATCGAAATCCCTTCCGCGGCTCTCACAGCCGACCTGATTGCACCGCATGTTGATTTTTTCAGTATTGGAACCAACGATCTGATCCAATACACATTGGCCGTAGACCGGGTGAACGAAAATGTTGCGCACCTGTATATGCCGACTCATATCTCCATTCTCAAGCTGATCCGGCAGACGTTGCTTGCCGGACACGCCCACCGAATTCCGGTCGCCGTGTGCGGGCAGATGGCCTCCACGCCGGAGCTGGTGCCGCTTCTGATCGGTCTCGGGGTGGATGAGCTCAGCATCAGCCCGTCATCCGTTCCGATGATTAAAGATGTGGTGCGCAACCTCCATTATTCCGAGTGTCGCATGCTGGCCAAAGGTGCGCTGCGGGCAGGAACCTGTGAAGATGTTCTGGGCCAGTGTCGGGCGCTGCTCCAAAAAACGTCACCGGAAATTCTTGAGTTGATCAGCTGAAGCGGGTACATTCCTTTGAAATTCATCAATCCGGATAAACGAATGTATTAGAAGGAATTCCGCTATGAGCAAGATCCGCGCAGACCATGTGTTTANNAATTTTGCGCTGATACCTTTGAATATCTCGGCCGCCTTCATGAGCAGTCTCCCGACATTTCACAGGGCGTTACGGCCACCACCGCACATGAGCAGGGCGCAGGGGATCAGGGCATGATGTTTGGCTATGC
>DINM01000061.1:1476-1719 GCA_002423675.1 Verrucomicrobia bacterium UBA5540 | reverse complement strand
TTTCGTATTTGCGGCCGGATTCTAAATCGCAGGTCTCCATCAAATATATCGACGGGCGTCCCGATCACATCACCTCGGTTGTCATTTCGCATCAGACGGCCGATGTGCTGCTCGAAACGATTCGCAAAGATCTCATTAAAGTGGTCAAAAATGTACTCGAACCGACCGGTCTGCTCAAAGACAACGTCGAATACTTCATCAATCCTACAGGAAAATTCGTCATCGGCGGACCGCACGGCGATG
>DINM01000061.1:0-1323 GCA_002423675.1 Verrucomicrobia bacterium UBA5540 | reverse complement strand
GACTGGCTAACAAGTGCGAAGTGCAGGTGGCGTATGCGATCGGTGTGGCCAAGCCGCTCAGCATCAATGTCGATACCTACGGCACCGGTACGCTGGAAGACAGTGTCCTTGAATCCATTGTTTCTTCCGGTGAAATTTTTGATTTTCGGCCTGCGGTGCTTATTAAAGAGCTCGGCCTGCTTGCACCGAACGGCTGGAGCTATCGCGACACCGCCGCTTACGGACACTTCGGGCGTTCGCAGTTCCCGTGGGAGAAAACCGATAAGACAGCGTTGCTGCTGTCCGCTGTAAAATAGTTTGGTTTTTACGGTTGATTCACCGAAGATCACACAGTACATTCTGCGCTTCTTCGAGGCACCCATAGCTCAATTGGATAGAGCATCTGACTACGAATCAGAAGGTTTCAGGTTCGACTCCTGATGGGTGCACCACTCAAACAACACTCACTTTCGGCTCCGGAATAATCTGTCATGCATGCTCTTTGCGGATGTCGTGGTTGATGCGCATCGAGCAGAATTTTTCGCCGCACATGGAGCAGTAGCGCTGTTTGGCTTCAAATTTTTCGCCGGGTGGCATCGATTGCTCGCGGAAGCGCAGGGCGCGTTCCGGGTCGAAACAGAGGTTGAACTGATCTTCCCAGCGGAATTCAAAGCGGGCCAGACTGATGGCGTCATCGCGGTCTTGCGCGTTGGGAATGCCCTTTGCTAAGTCGGCGGCGTGCGCGGCGATTTTATGCGCAACGACTCCTTCACGAACGTCTTCTTTGTTCGGCAATCCCAAATGTTCTTTGGGCGTAACGTAGCAGAGCATGGAGCAACCGAGCCAACCGATCATGGCTCCGCCGATGGCGCTGTTCATATGGTCGTAGCCGGCAGCGAGGTCGGTAACGAGCGGGCCTAGGGTATAGAAGGGCGCTTCAAAGCAGTCTGCAAGCTGGCGATCCATGTTTTCTTTGATCTTGTGCATGGGGACGTGGCCGGGGCCTTCGATCATGACCTGACAGCCGTGTTTCCACGCGACCTGTGTGAGTTCGCCGAGGGTTTTGAGTTCGCCGAACTGGGCGTCGTCGTTGGCGTCGGCCAGACAGCCGGGGCGCAGTCCGTCGCCGAGCGAGAAGGTGATATCGTATTTCTGCATGATTTTGCAGATGTCTTCGAAGTGCGTGTAGAGAAAGCTCTCTTCGTTTTTGTTCTGCATCCACTGCGCCATGATGGAGCCGCCGCGGCTGACGATGCCGATCAAGCGTTTGGCGGCGAGCGGTACGTGCTTTCGCAGCACGCCGGCATGGATAGTGAAATAGTCAACGCCCTGTTCGGCCTGTTC
>DINM01000130.1 GCA_002423675.1 Verrucomicrobia bacterium UBA5540 | reverse complement strand
TCAGGTTTCAAGTTTCCAGTTTCCAGTTTCTCAAGATAGTAATCGTATCCGCCGGGCCAGCTGGTGACGGAGCCGTCGGCGACGGAAACAATATGATCGGCTGCGCCGCGCACGAAGGCGACGTCGTGGCTGACGAAGCAAACCGTGCCTTTGTATTCTTTGATCGCTTTTTCGAGCGCCTCGCGCCCGTGAATGTCCAGATTGGTGGTCGGCTCGTCGAGCAATAGAAAGTTGGGCGGGTTGATAAAAATACGGGCGAAAGCGAGACGGATTTTTTCGCCGCCGCTGAGCACGCCGGACGGTTTATTGACCGCATCGCCGCCGAAACCAAACGAACCGAGCAATCCGCGCACGTCGCGTTCCGGAACAGCGGAATTGGCACCGCGCACAATCGTGAGAAGCGACTGGTCGGGCGGCATGGTTTCGGCGAAGTCCTGCGACTGATAGCCGAGCACCACTTTATGCCCTTCCCGGCGCGTTCCCGACTGCGGAGTCAGTACGCCGGCCAGCAAGCGCAGCAATGTGGTTTTACCCATGCCGTTAAAACCGACCAGCGCAATTTTCTGTCCGTGGCCGATTTCGAGATTTACGTCACGCAGAATCTGGCGCTTCCCGTCGTAGGAAAAACTCATGTTTTCGACCGACATAATGTGCGCGCCGCAATGCGGCGGCGGCGGAATCCGAAGCTTGGAAAAATTGGGCGGTGCGGCGGGTGCTTTCACCGCTTCGATCTTTTCGAGCATTTTGATGCGGCTCTGCACCTGCGCCGCTTTGGTAGCCTGCGCACGAAAACGGTTAATGAAACTTTCGAGATGCTCTTTCTGCTCGGTGTAGTTGCGATAAGCCGCCGCCTGCTGCATATGGCGCTGCTCGCGCTCTTTAATGTAGTAGGTGTAGCCTCCGGAATATTTGGTGACCGTACCGCCGCTGATTTCGAGCGTACGGTCGGTGAGCGACTCAAGCAGGTAACGGTCGTGGGAAATCAAAAGCATCGTCCCTTCGAAGCCGCGCAGAAAACGCTGGAGCCATTCGACGGCGGGCAGGTCGAGATAGTTGGACGGTTCGTCGAGCAGCAAAATGTCGGGCCGCGCGATCAATGTGCGCACCAGCTCGGCACGCATTTGCCAGCCGCCGCTGAACGAGCGGAACTGATTGGCGAACTCGCTCTCCTTAAAGCCGAGACCGCTGAGCGCGGCTTCAGCGCGCGCCTTCAGGTCGTAGCCGCCTAGGTGCTCAAATTCATGCTGCAAATCGCCGAGCCGGTTGAGCATCTGTTCCTGCTCTGCACCCGTGACCGTCAGCAGGTCGTGCTCGATTTGATGAATTTCCGCCACCATCGGTTTGAGCTCGGGAATCGCATTTACGGCATAATCGAGAAGCGAACCGTCCTGCGCGTGGGCATGCAGTTGCTGATGCAGATGCCCGACCCGGACATTTTTCGGCAGCGTAATATCCCCACTGTCTGCCGACTGCTCGCCGGTGAGCAGGCTGAAAATCGTACTCTTACCCGCGCCGTTCGGTCCGACGACACCAACGTGCTCGCCCGCATTGATGCGAAACGACACCTTGTCTAGCACCTCCTGCGTGCCGAACCGCTTGCTCACCTGGATGAAATCGATCATGAAGCCGGAGAATGTAGCGGTTCTTCCAAGGTTTGGAAACCCAAACCGCGAATAGACGCAAATGAACGCTAATTTTTCCAACCCTTGGAAAAAATATTTTCAAGGGTTGAAATTGCGCCGCAGGCATTACCCGAAGAATTTCAAAACTTCGTCCTGGATGGCGGCGTGGTTTTCAGGGATGAACTGAAGCGCGTGGATGCCCGCAGCGCAGGCGGCTTCGACGTTGTCGGCGCGATCATCAATGAATAGACACTGAGCGCCTTCAACGCCAAGATCATCCAGCAGGTGGCGGTAGATTTTTGAATCCGGCTTGCAGACGCCTATTTCGTAAGAAAGAAACAGTCTGGTCGCGCCGTCAAAAAATCCGGGCCAGTTGCGCTCAATGGCGGCAATGTGGTGTTCGGCGATGTTGCTGAGCGTATAAACCGGCAATCCGCGCGCAATCGCTTCCCGGAAAAGGCCATAACCAATTTGGTTGACGGTGAACATTTTCTGCCAAACCCCGACCAGATCGTCCACCGTCCAGGAGAGCCCTTTGGCGTCGTTGAGGTAATCAACAAAGGCTTGATCGTTAATGACCCCCTCTTCGACGGCATGGTGCATTTCGAGGTCACGGTCGGTCGGCGGCTCGAACGGCATGCCGGAGTCGACGGCGATTTGTTCAAGCAGTATCTGGAAGTCAAAATCCACAAGAACGTTGCCTATATCAAAAATGAAGTATTTTTTCTGCATAAGGCCGCTCAGTTTCCAATGTTTGGAAAAATGAGCAATACAATTTTCCAGACCATGTAAATTTGCATTTATCCAAATCGCTGGTATCGTTTGGACTTTTCGGAGATTTTTATGCTGAAGAGAGACGATACAGTTCTGGTTCTGATGGATGTGCAAGGTCGCCTCGCGGAGACGGTTGACGGTTCCGGCGAGCTGTTTGCCAATATTCGCCGCTTGCTAACCGGACTATATGTGCTCGAAGTCCCTGTCATCGTAACGGAACAGACCCCGGATAAACTGGGGAAAACCCGAAGTGAGTTCNNAAAAAACTCGTTCAGCGCCTGCGGGGAACGGGTTTTTCTGGAGGTTCTCGAAAAATCAAAACGCAGTCAAGTGGTTCTCTGCGGCATAGAAACACATATCTGCATCTACCAGACCGCCATGGATCTGCTTGCCGCAGGGTATGAAGTGCAAGTTGTCGCCGAGGCGGTTTCCTCACGCGATCCGGCCAATAAAGCGTTGGCTCTGCGCCGAATGGAAATGGCAGGTATCAAACTGACCGGTACAGAAATGCTTCTTTATGAACTGCTTGAAAATGCGGATGCACAGCAATTTAAGTCGATTCTGCAAGTGGTGAAGTAAATGTTTAAGTTTTAAGGAACCGCTCCTGAACTTAAGAATGCGCAAATGATTTATCTTCTGATAACCTCCCTGATTTGGGCATTTTCCTTCGGACTGATTAAAGACGGATTAGCCGGGCTTCCCTTTTCTGCGATCGCTTTCATTCGTCTGGCCGTCGCACTGGCGGTGTTCGCACCGTTTCTAAAACTGCGCACCCTGCGTGCGGCAGACTTGACCCGCCTGTTGCTGACCGGCGCGGTTCAGTACGGCCTGATGTATATCGCATATATCCACGCATTCAGATATCTCAAGGCCTACGAAGTCGCTCTTTTCACGGTTCTAACGCCGATTTATGTGACAATCATTCATGATCTGTTCAAAAGGCGACTGAACCCTGCCGCATGGATCGCCGCAGCACTGGCTGTCGGCGGCGGGATCCTGATTGAATACCGGCAACTCAGCTCGCCCGAGCTATGGCGGGGCTTTCTACTGATGCAAGGGGCCAATCTCTGTTTTGCCTTTGGACAGATTTTTTACCGCCGGATTATGAACCGCCTGCCAAAGAGCCACACCGACCTTCAGGTTTTCGCGCTACTCTATCTCGGCGCGGCATTCGTTGCCGCACCAGCCGCCGCAGGAGCCCTCTTGGGCGGACCGGCTATCACGTTAAAACAGACCGGAATTCTTTTATATCTGGGTGTGATTGCCTCCGGCCTCGGCTTTTTCCTCTGGAATACCGGCGCCCGGCAGGTTGGCCCCGGAGCCTTGGCCGTGTTCAACAACCTTAAAATTCCACTAGGCATTCTCGTTTCGGTTCTTTTCTTAAAGAAGCCGTCGACTGGACGAACCTGCTGAGCGGCGGTGTTCTCATGATACTGGCTCTGGCAATCAACCGGCAAAAATTAGAGGATAAGCCCATTTGACTTAAATTCCATAACTGCGGTATAAACGACCTGTATTTCATTACCAGTCCTTAAGAGGAGTCCAAAAGATGATCAAGAAATCCATCAGTCTGTTCTTCGCATTGTGTCTTATTCTCGCGCTCTCCAGTTGCGCTCCCGTCACCATCGACAGCATCCCGTCCGGCGCAGCAGTGTACAGTGCAGGTGGTGAAACCCAGCTGGGCACGACCCCGTTTGATACGAGCGTTCTGATGGGCAATAAATATTTCGTCATTCGGAAAGAGCGCTATTTCGACGCACCCGTAACGCTCGATTATAATTCTCCCCGCATGGTGATCGCTAAGATTCACCCCACTCCGGTGCTGGTCTACAGCAAACCAACAGCCGACATCTATCCGGCTGGCTCAGCCTCNNCCCTCAAGGCCAAAGACTACTACGACAAGGATATTACCGTCGGTATCGAATCCCCAGACCCGCTCGTCGTTGAACTCGCACGCCGTCCAATCGTCGACCTCTCCGCAATTCCGACCGGCGTTAACGTCTACGAAAACGGAAAGTTAATCGGCCCCGCACCCGTTCGGGAAGAAATTGAATCCCCCCGCACCTTCGAACTGCGCAAAGAAGGTTACTTCACCAAGAGCATCACGCTCAAAGGGGCCCCGCCGTATGAAGTTTCGGTTGAACTCATGGCCTTCCCGGTCATCACCGTTTCCGCCACCCCGATTAATGCGAAAATCTCCCGCTCAGGCGGCCTCGTCGGAAAAGGTTCAGCCAAACTTTCCGTCGGTGAAAAAACAATTCTTGAAGTCAGTGCTGACCGTTATTACACACAAAGTGTCACCCTCACTCCCGAATCCCCCGCTCAGGTTAACGTCGCGCTGAAAGCTATGCCCTATGTCATGATCAATAGTGACCCCTCCGGCGCAAACGTCATGATCGACGGAAAATCCATCGGCATGACGCCGGTTGAACGACTCATCGAAAAAGACACGACTGTTGAACTGAGCAAAGACGGCTTCGTAACCAAGACCGCCACCCTCACCGGCACGGATCAACAGGTCACCGTAACGCTGGAAAAAGTTCCTGAACAGGTTGTCCCCGCCACAAATAAGGCGTCCGCCATCTCTGCTCCGGTCAAGGAAAAGCCCGCGGACATACCGAAAGCTCAGCCTGAAACGTTCTGGCAGAAGGTCAAAAAAATCTTCGGAAAATAAAGCCGTCCGGTTCATACGCAAAAGCCCCGCAATTGCGGGGCTTTTTTGTTACCTCAAAGATTTTTCCCTCAAAGCCCAACAAATAAGCATACNNCCACGAAATCATTCCAGAGCCTTCGGCGACGAACAGCGCATGAAAGGAGTTTCCAACCATTGGAAAATTCTGCGCGGCGCTCAGCTCAAACCGGTCGAGTCGGAAATAGTCGCAGTTCTGAATCGTTGTGCCGCTGATTTTACAGCGCGGGTCGCCGTTATTTTCCCAATCGATCACCTGCAGCGCTTTGTCGATATGCAGCTCGCGTCCTTTTCCGGATGCGTCCGTGCGATCCCAGTCGTAAATGCGGT
>DINM01000129.1 GCA_002423675.1 Verrucomicrobia bacterium UBA5540 | reverse complement strand
ACATGAAGATCTCTGGATTTGCCATCAGCATCAACACGATCCCAGTCGTAAATGCGGTAGGTCGTGTTCGAATTCTGCTGAATTTCCAGAATCAGGCAACCCGCGCCGATGGCATGAACGCGTCCGCCGGGAACAAATACCGCCTCGCCCTTCTGCGCCGGGATGGATTGGAGAATATCGGCAAAGGTTTTGTTTTCCATCGCCTGCAGAAATTCGTCTTTGCCGATACCGGGCTTAAGACCGCAGTAGATCTGCGCTGAACCGTCGCCTTCGAGAAAATACCACATTTCCGTTTTCGCCTGGCCGCTGACTGCGGCGGCGTTGCCGTCGTTCGGATGCACCTGCACGCTGAGCGTGTCGCGCGCATCGATCAACTTGATCAGCAGCGGAAAATCGTCGCTCTGCACATTCGTGCCAAGTAACGCTTTTTTATATTCCGGCAGCAGGTCATTCAGGGTTTTTCCGGCCAGTGGGCCGTTGGCGATCGGCGTAATTCCATCGGGATGGGTGGAAATTTCCCACGATTCGGCATAAACACCATCCGGCACATTGCGGTTGTACAGCTGCGGAATTCGACATCCACCCCAGATGTAATCTTTGTATATCGGTTCAAAACGAAGCGGATAAAGTCTTTCCATGATAAATTTCCTGTTTTCGCATAATTTATCTGGCTTCAAAAAGCCGGTTGATTAGAGTGCAGGCTAAGCATGAACGAGATCACCGTCCAGACAAAATCCCGCACCGCCTTCATCGATATCACTCCCGCAATACAGCAATTCGCCGCCGAACAAGGGATGAAAGACGGTGTCATCACAATTTTTGTCCCGCACACCACTGCCGGTGTCACCATTAACGAAAACGCAGACCCCGACGTGACCGCCGATATGGAGACCGTTCTCGACCGCATGGTGCCATGGAACGGCGGATATCTCCATGGCGAAGGCAACACCGCTGCTCATGTTAAGGCCAGCCTGATGGGTTCTTCCGCACAGGTCATTGTAAAAAACGGACAACTCCAGCTCGGCATCTGGCAAAGTCTCTATTTCTGTGAATTCGACGGTCCGCGCACACGAAAAATCTGGCTAAAGGAGTCCGCATGAATCGCAACTGGATCCGCTGGATTCTGACCGCATTATTGCTCAGTGCTCTGGTTTTCGGTTGCGAACGCAAACCCGGTGGAAAACTCTATCATGAAGCTCTGACCGAATGGCACGATGGTAACCTTGTCCGCGCCCGCGCCCTGCTCGAAAAATCAATTCGCCGCCGTGCGGGCAGTCCTGAAAATGCAGAAGCTTATAACCGGCTCGGAATCCTTCTCTGGGAAATGGGAAACTCCAAAGACGCCGTGAAAGCGTTTACCGAAAGCTGCCGCCTGAACGCCGGACAATATGACGTGCTGTGCAATCTCGGCGTTGCATTCGGCGCTCAAAACGATTGTACCGCTGCCGAACAAGCCTTCCGGGAAGCCTCTCTTCTCCAACCCGGCGATCCGCGCCCGCTCGCCTGCGCCGGAATGATCTATGCAAAAAATCAGAAGTGGGACGATGCATTACGCTGCCTGTCCCGCGCGATCAAACGTGCCCCGAACGATCCTCATCTGCAAACNNTCATCAAACAGCATCCGGACTACGCGCCAGCTCTTTTCAATATCGCTTCCATCGATCTCCATTGGTTCAAAAACCAAAGCGAAGCCAAGCGTTGGTTTGAACTCTACCTCGGAAAAACCACAAGCGCCGATGCGTTCACGGCACAGGCCCGCGCCGCGTTACGGATGATTGCCGAAACCGGCGGAGAAAAAGTCAGCTATACACCATCGCACTCACCGAGCCGGGCCACCGCAAACAAGAACTTTCAGAAAGCACTGGCTTATCATAAGAAAAACGATCTCCCCAACGCCATCAAGGGGTATATCGCTGCCATCGAAGCCGATGACACCTATGAGCAGGCCTTCTATAACCTCGGGCTCGCCTACTACGCTGCCAACCGGATAGAACTGGCGTCTGATGCCTTCGCACGAGCCGTACAGCTCAATCCAGCCTTCACCTCCGCACGTTATAATAGCGCGCTCACCGAATACCGCCTCGGGCACAGTAACCGTGCCCTCAGCGAACTGAACATCGTTCTCGACCAGCAACCCGGCTATCAACCCGCAATCGACCTGATGAACCGTATCGGCAAATAACTTTTCCAAGGTTTGGAAAAAGGCTGGCATATTTTCCAAGGTTTGGAAATTTACACGGTGCCGCAGATTTCTTATCGTTCGGCCCGACAGTCGAGAGGAAAAATTTTATGAAGTATAAGCGCATTCTGCTCAAGCTCAGCGGCGAAGCCCTCCAGAACAAAGAAAAAGGTCTCAGCATAGATCCGGCCATCCTCGCCTCCATCGGGCGGCAGTTTAAACAGCTCATCGAAGCCGGAGCAGAAATCGCCGTGGTGGTCGGCGGCGGAAACATCTTCCGCGGTCTCGCCGGCGAAGCGGGCGGAACCGACCGCACCACCGGCGACTCCATGGGTATGCTGGCTACCGTCATTAACTCGCTCGCCCTGCAATCTGCACTCGAAAACGTCGATATTCAAACGCGCGTCATGACCGCCATCAGCATGCCCGCCGTCGCTGAACCTTTCATCCGCCGCAAAGCCATGCGCCATCTCGAAAAAGGCCGCGTTGTCATGTTCGGTGCGGGCACCGGTAACCCCTACTTCACCACCGACAGTGCCGCCGCGCTGCGCGCCTCGGAAATCGGTGCCGATGTCCTCATGAAAGCCACCAAAGTCGACGGCATCTACACCTCCGACCCGATGAAAGACAAATCCGCCACCCGCTTCGACCACATCACCTACAGCGATGCCCTCAATAAGCGGCTAAAAATCATGGACGCCGCCGCCTTTTCGCTCTGCATGGAAAACGACATTCCGATCGTCGTCTTCAACTTCTTCAAAGAAGGTGAGATGCTACGGGTCTTCCACGGCGAGACCGCCGGAACACGGGTGGGCCACTAGCGTGGCGAAAATACGAGATGCAGGATTCGAGATGCGCGATAGAAAAACGAAGATAATACCGCCGGATCAATCCCGGATCTCGCATCCCGGATCGCTGTGACCCTCATAAAATATGCTTTCACCGGAGTGTGTAAAAGTTTTAGAACAGGTTACCGAAGGAGATAATCATGGAATCGAGCATTGAAATATTAATGGCCGCCGAAGAAAAAATGGATAAATGCGTGGAATTTCTTCATCATGACCTGAGCGGACTGCGCACCGGCAAAGCCAGCCCAAGTCTGGTCGAAAACATCACCGTCGAATATTACGGCACCGCGACCCGTCTGCGCGATATCGCCAATATTTCCACGCCCGAACCGCGCCTACTGGTCATCAGCCCGTTCGACCCCTCGTCACTCGGNNCATCGGTATCACGCCGATGAATGATGGACGTCTCATCCGCGTGCCGATTCCGGAACTCAGTGAAGAGCGCCGCAAAGACCTTGTCAAAGTCGCTTCGCGCGCCACCGAAGAACAGCGTATCGCCGTCCGCAACGTCCGCCGCGATGCCAATGACCTGCTCAAAACGCTTCAGAAAAATAGTACGATCACCGAAGACGACCGCGACCAGAGCCTCGAAGAAGTCCAGAAACTCACCGACGCTCATATTAAGAAAATGGACGACATGCTCGCCGCTAAGGAAAAAGAAGTATTGTCAGTCTGATGAAACGAATCCTCATAGGTGTGTCCGGCGGCATCGCGGCGTACAAAGCCGCGAGCGTCGTCAGTGCGCTCAAACAGGCCGGACACGACGTGCAGGTCGCCATGACGCCCGCCGCCTGTCAGTTTGTCACGCCGCTCACCTTTGCCGCGCTCTCGCAGAAAGAAGTCCGAACGGAACTCTTTCCGGCGCATCCGACCTCCGACAAAGGTCAGCTCTATCCGCACCTCTACCCNNCCACCGAAGCCGATCTCTTCGCCGTCCTGCCCGCCACCGCCGACATCATCGGCAAACTGGCCTACGGCTTTGGCGACGACATCGTCTCCGCCAGCGCGCTCTCGCTCTCCAAAACATGCGTCAAAATTTTCTGTCCCGCCATGAACACGCAGATGTGGGACAACCCCGTCGTGCAGAAAAACATTCAAACTCTGGAAAACCGCGGATGGCAGCGCATCGGCCCCGGCTCCGGTCTGATGGCCTGCGGCACCGAGGGTGCCGGACGCATGAGCGAGCCCACCGATATCCTCGAAGCGATCAAAAAAGCTCTCGCATGAAAAAGGTTCTCATTCTCTCCGGACCGACTCACGAATACTTCGACCCGGTTCGCTTCATCGGTAACGCCAGCTCCGGAAAAATGGGCAAAGCGCTCGCCGAAGAAGCGATTTTCCAAGGCTTGGAAGTCGAGTTCATTTCCGGCCCNNCCGGTTATGCGAGTAACGTCAGCCGAAGAGATGCTGGCCGCCGCGCGGGAAAAATTTGCGTCCGCCGACCTCATAATCTTCGCCGCGGCCGTCGCCGATTTCCAACCCTTGGAAAAATCGGATGAGAAGGTTCCAAAGGTTGGAACGAACCTGACGATCGAACTCAAGCCGACACCCGACATCACTGCCACGCTCTGTGCCAATAAACGCAAAGATCAAATCGCTATTGGCTTTGCGCTCCAGACGCATGACGGCGAAGCCAAAGCCCGCGAAAAACTGATTTCAAAAAAACTCGACGGAATCGTCCTGAACACCCCCGCCACCCTCGGCGCCGAATCCGGTCTCTTCACATGGATTGATTTCCAAGGTTTGGAAAACTGGGGTTCACTCGACAAGGCGGAGTGTGCAAGGCGAATTTTTATGCGCGCGGACGAATCAGTGCTACGGCCATTCCACCGAGAATGAGTGCACCGCCGATCAGCATGGGGACAGTCAAATCCTCTCCCAGAATCATCCACGCAAACAGCGCCGCCAAGAACGGCTTCAGGAAAAAGGCCATCGAGCCGNNAGCAGCAGAATGCCCCCGGACAGTCCGGCAAAAGCAATCACCGGAAGCGAGCCGTAACGCGGAATCAGCTTTTTGGAGAGAACCGTGTAAAAAGCAAAAATCACCACAGAGGCAAACATTAAATAGAGCCCGGGAAGCGAAACGCCGTCGGCTCGATCGCGTGCCAGAACCGCGATTCCGGAAAGACAGACCGCCGCCGCGAGAAGCTTGCGACCCGTAATTTTTTCCGGCAAAAACAGCGGAGCCACCAGCACGACAAACACCGGGTTACAGCTGAACACCACGGCCGCCACGTTAGCCGGAAGCTTCTGAATAGAAAGATGAAACAATCCGGACATGATGGTTACCCCCAGTAGACCGAGACCGGTCAACACGACAACATCGCGCAGTCCAAAGGGAATCTGTTTTCGGCGCATCTGCCGAACCGCCGGAAAAACCAGCACTGCGCCCGTAATCAGAAAGCGCAGACAGGCCAGCCANNGCGACCAGCAGACCGGCCAGCAGGGCCAGCAGTCCGCGCAGTTTCATCAGGTGGTCTTGCTCTGTTTTTTAAACCGGCGCAACATCAGTGCGTGCTTCAGTTTTCCGGCCGGAGTCATGTGATCCACCAGAAGAATCCCGTTAAGATGGTCAAACTCGTGTTGAATCGCGCGGGCGAGCAATCCTTTGGCGTTGAGCATCTGTACATTTCCGTCGCGATCCAGATAGCGTAAAACCACTTCGGCCGGGCGCCGGACAGGAACGTACATCTTCGGAAAACTCAGGCATCCTTCTTCGGCCACGGCGGTTTCTTCCGACGCGCCGATGATTTCCGGGTTGATAAACGCCTGCGGCATTTTAACGCCGGGATTATTCGGCAGCCCCTGTTCGTTCTTGTCGGCGGCGGGCGGGACATCGAGCACAAAAATCGATTCGGTATGGCCGATCTGCTCGGCCGCCAAGCCGATTCCTTCCTGCGCATACATGATGCCGAGCATGCGATCGGTCAGTGCACGGATTTCCTCCGTGACCTCTTTGACCGGCTCAGACTTTTTCCGCAGCACCGGATTTCCATAGATACAAACGGGACCTGCCATTTTTTCTCTCCCCAAGCTGTTCCAAAGCGCGTATTTGTATCGTATGGACATTGTTTTCTCAACGTTTAATGCCCGCTATTCCCATACGGCGCTTGCTCTGCGCTGCCTGCGGGCCAATCTGGGCGATCTGCACGACCGTTCCGTCATCATCGAATTCGACAACCGCCTCTCCCCGCAGGCCTCCGCCGAAAAACTGCTGTCATACAACCCGCAAATTGTCCTCTTCAGCGTCTATATCTGGAACCTCACTGTCATCGCCGAAACCGCCGCCATTCTGCGCACCGTCCGTCCGGAACTCAAAATCGTCATCGGCGGCCCCGAAGTCAGCTATGAATACGAAGAGCTCGCGCTCTTCCACACCGCCGACCACCTCATCTGCGGCGAAGGCGAAAACGTCATCGAAAAACTGTGCCGCGACCTGCTGAACGGCAAAACGCCGCCGAAAGTGATTCAAGCGCCGTCCGCCGATCTGAAAACCGTCGCCCTGCCCTATGATGAATATACGGACGAAGACATCGCCCACCGCCGCATCTATGTTGAAACCTCGCGCGGCTGCCCCTTCAAATGCGAATACTGCCTTTCATCACTCGAAACCGGCGTCCGCTTCTTTCCGCCCGAACAAATTTTTCCAATGTTTGGAACCTTGATTGAGCGCGGCGCGCGGATTTTTAAATTCCTCGACCGCAGCTTCAATATCAACGCAGCCCACGCCTCCGCCGTCCTGCGCTACTTCCTCGAAAACCGCCACGACGGCATGATGCTTCACCTTGAATGGGAACCGGANNTGCATCCGGTTTCGACCGGCTGCACGCCTGCGGGCCGGACGAAATTCAGCTCGGCATCCTCAAAAAACTGCGCGGTGCGCCCATTGCCAAACACGACGTCGAATGGCAGATGGTTTACAACACCTCGCCGCCCTACGACGTACTGCAAACCGCTACGCTGAGTTTTGTTGAGCTGCAACAGATTCGCCGCTTCGCCCGCTACTGGGACATCACCGTCAACAACGGACGCTTTCTGCACGCCGCGCCGCTGCTCTGGAAAAATCAATCCTCCGTCTTCGCCGCCTTCATGGAATGGAGCGAATGGCTCTACGCGCAGACGCACACTACCTTCGGCTTCACCCCGGCGCGCCTCGCGCAGTTGCTCGAACATTTTTTAACCGAACAGCGCGGAC
>DINM01000146.1:22729-27439 GCA_002423675.1 Verrucomicrobia bacterium UBA5540 | reverse complement strand
CGGCAGATCGATGATTTTCTGGTAGCGCACGGTCGTCGTCTGATCGGCTGGGACGAGATCACCGAAGGGGGACTGGCGAAGAATGCTGCAGTAATGTGGTGGAGGGCGAACCAATTCGCGGCTGTCCAGAAAGCTGTATCGGAAGGACACGATCTGGTCGTTGCCAACAATAAAGCCTATTATTTCAATGAGTATCAGGCCGAAGACTGGAGCCGTGAGCCGATGGGGCATCCCCGCTGTCTTCCTCTGAAAAATACGTACGGCTTTGAGCCGGTCTTTAAGGGAATGGATTCGGCGATTGCTTCGCATATCCTCGGGGTACAGGGTGAGTTGTGGACGGAATATATCTACAATCTGCCCCATGTTGAATACATGACCTATCCGCGAGCCTGTGCGCTGATTGAGACGGCTTGGTGTCCCGCCGGACATAAGGACTTTTCTGCGTTTATAGAGCGGATGAAAATGCAGCAGAAACGGTTCGATGCCGCCGGTGTCAACTATCGAAATGTTGACCGTCAATAAAGTCCGTGCTGCAGGGCGTTGTGTTGATAAAAGACGCGGGAGCTACTATATCAGGAGAGTCCCGTTGCAAGAATGAGAAATTTTCACATGCCGAAACCGACTGGGAGAATATTCGATTATTTTAGTCGCTTTGTTTTTTTATACTAAGTCCTGCCCGGTACACGCTGGAGGATACTCCGGTGTGTTTCTTGAACAGGCGTGAAAAATAAAGCGAATCATCAAAACCAAGTTGTTCCGCTATTTGTGTAGCAGGCAGATGCGGGTGATCCGCCATTTTCTGTTTTGCTTTTTCAAGTCGTGTATGGATTTGGTATTGTCGAAAAGGATAGCCGGTCATCGTTTTAAACAGACGGTTGATAGTGGATTTCGAACGTCCGATAATTTTGGATGCCTTTTCGATTGAAATATTTTGTTCCGGATGCCGATTAATTTGATCAATCAGCGGACTGATCAAATCGTAATCTCTAAGTACGATCATAGATTCAGCTTCAATGCTGCGTATCGAGTGACTGAACAGTTTTTTGAGGCCTTCGATTTTTTCATTCGAAAGCACGGGGCTTTGTTCATACTTCTTCTGAAGATCGTTGTTGCTAAATTTTTTTTGCCACTGCGTCGCATAAGGAGATGTGTGTTGGTGGCTATTTCTAAACTGACCGACAATAGCGTATCCTATAATTTTTGTTTCAAACCGGATAGGCATGGCCATTTCCTGCATGCCGCCGTGACAGGAATAAGCGACCATCGAGTCGGTTTTTTTTGCCCGATCAATGGCCTGAACGTCCTGTTGATGACACGGGGTTTCCATACCCATATCCTGTCGTAGCATCCGACAGTAGTCGCACATCGGCAACCGGGAACCGCTGTAGATTGGAATGTCTTGGGTTGTGAAAAATGCACTGCGGACACCCAGTAAGGATGCGAAAATTTCGAAAATTTCATGGGCACCTCTTCGAAAAATATAATTTAGTCGATCCTGTCCCATAGATCTTAAGTGTTATCAGATATGACTTCTTTGTCCATAAAAATAACGACCCAGTTTGTTGCGAACTTCTGCTTGTTCGGTCAAATTAACTGCGTTGGTATAAATTTAATCAAGCAATAGAACTATAAAATACCTGATTCTAGGATGGACATTTTGAGTAGAGTCTAGTCGAACGAGACGGCTCAAATACCAACATCAGCGATGAAAAGGGAGTGCTGTGAGCAGTCAGTATAGCCCTATTTACACTCCCAGAAGAACATCGTCGTCCGGCTGTTTTGTTGGCCCGTAATTACACCGAATAGACTGATTAATCCACGCCATTAACATTTATTAATACGTGATATTACATTATAATTCCAATAACAGTCGGATAAAATAACCGGTGCGAAATTTTATAACGAAATGCTCTACGGAGAGTGTTCTGGGCGAGAATGAATGGGTGAATGAAACATGAAATGATGATGGGAAATATAAGGGGGCGCTATGAGTAGGAAAATTATATTAGGTATGAAGAGGGTCTTGGTTCGTTTATCTTCTCCGGTGACGACCGGGCTGGGTTTGGTGATGCTAAGTTTGGCATCGGTAGCCGATGCCGATCAGCCGTGGAAGACCGATTATCAGATATATAACCCGACGCAGGAAGACGGAATCATCTGTGATTACAATCAAGGCGGACTTCGTTACAAGCACTGCAGTTCGATTGCCAAATTCAAGGGCAAGTGGATTTCGGTGTTTAATGCCAATACGGTACCGAAAGAAAATGAGCTGAATCAGTGGATTTATATGAGTGTAAGCACGAACGGGCTGGACTGGGGTGATCCGGAAGAGGCCTTTGTTTCAAGCAGCCGGAGTGTGAATGTGGTTCCATGCAGCTGGGGGTGGCAATGGCAACCGCAGCTGATTCTTAGTGCGGACAGCAATGAGTTGTGGTGTATTTGGTCACAAGATCCATCCGGAACATCTACGTATGGCGGAACATATTGTTCTGTTCTGAGTGATCCANNCCCGCCTGACGTGGAACGGACTTCCCGATATCTTTTTGGATGTCGATACTGAAACCAACAGCCTCTATAAAATATTTCCTACGCAGAGTCCTGTGCGAACCAGCAGCGGGCGGGTGCTGGCTCCGATTATTTTGATTGGTCCGGAAGATCCCAATGGTCCGGCGAATATGTGGACTGCCATCAAGCGGGTAAGCGTTTTGTATTCCGATGATGAGGGCACCACCTGGAATTACAGCGAAGGCACGACGGTGCCGGATGCGAAGTGGACCCCGTGGGAGCCGACTGTCTGGGAACAGCCGAATGGAAATATCGGTATGTTTTTCCGGAACAACGACACGCAAGCCGGTGCGGTTACCCCGGCGGAAGCCATGTATTATTCGGAAAGCCGTGACGGCGGCGTTACCTGGACAACGCCGGAATATGTCACTCAGGAAGGATTGATTTCTCTGATGCAGGTTAACCGGGCGACATTCAGCATGGGCAGTGAGCCGGCGGACTGGGATCGGTATGTGATGGCCCACAACGACTGGCCGAATCAAGCTCCACTGGGCGCGCCGAGCAGCGGCCGTGACCGCTTCAATCTCTCTCTGTTCTTTAACCGCGGCGGCGGATCACAGTTTGTTCCGGGATTGATGTTCTCGGATTATCGGCTGGCATGCTATCCAAAGCTATGGATTGAATCCAATACCTGCTGGGTCAGCTGGACTGCAGGAGTCGGGAATAACTGCGAACATGTGACCAAAGTGTCCCCGCTTCCCGATGCAAACACCAATTATGTCTTCCCGCGTAAACGGGCATATAACGACACCTATCGTCCCGCGCTGGATGAGGACGGGCTCTACCGTTTTCAAGGCGAACAGTACATTTCGTGTTCCACTCAGGTTAAATTTTATACAAAATTCAGCTTTGGAACATGGACTCATCACAACATTTTCGGCCCGATTGTTGATACGAAGGATACCGCGGGTACTGAGGGCGTTTCTCTTCTCGGATACGAGGGTCGACCGACACTGTACATTCCGGGGATTGGTTATATTTACTCGGATGTTCCAACCAATACGTCCTACTATACGCCCAGTCATCCGACTTGTGTTCCTGTCGACGACTGGTATTACTGGGGAGTCAGCTGTGACGTGACCAACGGCACTGTGGACTTTTATGTGCGCGGGCTGGATATCCATGGGGCTACCGGGGAATTTTACTGGCATCAGCAGAAGACTTTCAACCCGGCGTCAGTCAATCTTTCCGCGCTGTACAACGATATGCAGCTCGGACGGACATTCTTGACGTCCACTCGCACGCTTCCTTCTGGAATATATTCCGGCTTCTGGGGAACCATTCGGCTGTTTGAATTTTATGAGAACCGCTGTTTGAGTGAAGCGCAGCAGAACTATGTTTTTAACAAGTGCCGGAACGAATTCGGCTTTGCCGCTGCCAGTCCGTCAAGCGCTCCGTCCACACCGAAGGTTTATTACAACCCGGTCGTCAACCCCACATTAAGCGGATTCGGGCTGCCCAACGGCAGTCTGAACGGGACGTATCAGATTGATACGACTAACAATACATTGCAACTTAACGGCCAGATGAGCGCCGGACTGGATGTAGCTCACAATGAAATTCTGGAAGGCGATGCGGTTGACGTGAACTTTTCGTTCAAACCCCTGTACGGTAACCCCGGCGTTGTCTTCACCTGCGGAGACTACAACAATCCGGTTCGGCTAAAATACAGCGGTGGACATTTGTATCTGGTAAAAGACGCAGTCAGCCTCGATTGCGGGTCTGCCAGCGCGAATGACTGGAACAGCGTGGAGCTGTCGATTGACGGGTTGGGTGTCTCCGCCCGGCTCAATCAGGTCGGGGACTATGTTACGGTCAGCAATACGCCCGCCGGGCTGTGGATGTTCCTGGGGCAGGGCTATCGGGACAGTTCGATATCCAGTGTGATGGCCGATATTACCCGGATGGTCTATGACATCAGCACCGTACAGACCCGGGTACGGGAATATGCGCACAAGATCGGATGGTGGCGGTTTAATAACAACAGTCTGGACTTTTCCGGCTACGGAAACACCGCGGTTCTGTACGGTGGTGCTGGATATACAACAAATACGTACACCAGTGCGGCGAATCCTGGAGCGCTCGTGTTGGATGGCACAGACGATTTCGCTGAGATCACAAACGCTGTGTCAACCGGCGACTCGA
>DINM01000146.1:19958-22723 GCA_002423675.1 Verrucomicrobia bacterium UBA5540 | reverse complement strand
GTTGGGCAAAGAGCGACACAGCAACCTGGAACGACAACAGCTGTATGATTTCCAGACGGCCCTCCTTCGTGCTTTATCCGGTTGCCGGCACAACGACGATTAGATTCGGAATATGGAATACAAACGGGACATGGAAGTCGGTCAGTTATGATCTGGCCGATGTTTCCGCCGATCTTCGGAGCTGGCATCACTACGCCGGTACGTACAGTCAGGCTACCGGTCTGCTGAAGATCTATGTTGGCGGAGTATTAAGAAATATTGCCAATATCGGAAAATATGGAATCCAAAGCGATACCGGACGGATATGCATCGGCCGGGAAGACACGTGGGCGTCGTATTTTGATGGAGCGATAGACGATGTCCGGTTATTCGATACCGCACTGGATGACGATGCCATCTACCATGAGGCCTATGGAATCAATCCAGGTCAGTAGGGAAATATTCGCCAAGTAGNNCTGCCGGCAGATCTGCCGGCAGCCGATTTATTTTCTATTATCCAGTCCAAGGTTTCCCTTGACCAATTGACTGCGGAAGTCGACGCCGGTTTTTACCGAACCGATCATTGTGCTCCGATGGATGGCGTTTAGTGGCATGTTGCTGATATTGTCAGATATATATTTTAAAAACGTGTAGTGATAGGATTCTCCTCTGGGCGATTTCTGTCTATTCCATTTTTTCAGTTTACGAAAACAGGATTTCTTTATTGACCACACTAATGAATCTTTCGTCCATGTAAATGGGCGGCTTGTGTATTAATAAAAACCCCGGAAAATGGTTCCATTTGCAGGCTGATTACGCTCCGGGTTTATAGAATTGATTCCACGAATAGAAGGTTCATTTTGATGCTGAAGATAGCGTACAAGATAGAATAAGAATTCTGGATATGGCGCCTGACCTGGCGACCATTGGACTGTTCTGAGTGACAGCAGGAGTGGTTCTATTGCTTCGTCGCTGTTCAGTCTTGAATAAACTGGAAGATTTAGAAATAACAACAGTTATCTAGCCTTCCAAAATATGCCGAAAGTCCGGGAGTTTATTTGTACGGGAGTAATATGAACAGTTTAGATGTCCGAAAAAAAAGATATCAGAAACGTATCCGCGACGAACGGGTGCTGGCAGCTTTATTATTTGGCAGCGGTATACTGTTTGCGGAAGCCGCTTCAGTGGTGGACGATGGCGTCTCGTGGAACAGCTACCGGGTTTATCAGCCAGAGATTACCCGCAATGCAGTGGTGAATTCAAATGTATCGGATTTGAAATACAATCACTGCAGTACGATCGCTTTTTTTGACGGGCACTGGATCTGCCTTTGGAACGCGAATACAGTTCCCTCCGAATCGCAGCCGGGTCAGTCGATCTATATGAGTACCAGTTTAGATGGTCTAAGTTGGACAGCTCCCGAATTGGCTTTTAAAGATTCCGCCCGCTCTGAAAATCCGATTCCGTGCTCATTGGTTCAGTGGCAGCCGGTACTGATTAATCATAAGGATCAGCTGTGGTGCTTCTGGAGTCAGCTGTCATTTGCCGGTGGTGAACACGACCAATACTACGGCGTCTATTTTTCAACGTTAGGATCCGCAAACGGGAAATGGGTCAACCGTCGACTGCTTTGGGACGGATCGCCCGATCCCTTTTTTGATGGGAAGTCCTGGCGTATTTTACCGATGCAAAACCCGACCCGTTTGAGTTCCGGACGCTATCTGGTGCCGATTATTATGATTGGGCCGAAGCTGGCGGATGCTCCTGCCAAAGTTTGGAATAACGAAAAGCGAGCTTCGGTTCTTTATTCTGATGATGATGGCGTAACCTGGAATTTTTCAGAGGGAACCACCGTGGACGGAAACCGCTGGATACCTTGGGAGCCGACCGTATGGGAACAGCCGGACGGTTCAGTTGGCATGTTTTTCCGCAATAATGATCAGCGAGTTCACTCGCAGGGAGGGCCGGCGGACTCAGAAGTGTTACTGTTCGCAGAAAGCCGGGATGGCGGACAGACTTGGAGTTCGCCGCAATTTGTTCCGATTCAAACGGTCATTTCCCGCATGTATGTGATGCGGCAGAATCAATCGTTAGCAGATGTACCGGTTAAGAATGAGCGCTATCTGATGGTTCATAATGCATGGCCCAATCAAGTCCCGCGGTTCACAAGAGACCGTAATGCGATCTCTCTGTTTATCAATCGCGGGGGCGGAATGAATTTTGTCACAGGCCCGAACCTCAGCGCCGATCAGACGATTGTAAGCTATCCGCATATGGCGATACACAGCAACGATATATTTGTCTCGTACACTCGGGGTACCGGCAATTCCAGCATCTATATGGTCCGGGTTTCGCCGCAGCCGAAGCCGGATCAGTATTATTTATATCCGCATCAGCTGCCTTATCCGGATACAGCGGCCCCTTCCGTATCGGATGGAAGCCTTCNNTTTTCATGGAGCGCAGTATGCCGACTCGAAAAGAACGGTTAGATTCGGTTCTACGCTGCACTTCAGCACATGGGTCTTTCCCGAACTCGAAGGCACGATGCTCGATATGCAGACCTCGGACGGGGTGAGGGGCCCCAGGTTTGAGCTGCAACGAGGCCGGCTGTGTGTAACCCTTCCTGGACACACGCGGATTGATGCTCCGAGTGACGGACTGCCTGTCTATGCGAAAAACGGATGGATGTCTTCTTACATGTGGTATTGCCTTGGTGTGACGCTGGATTTCAAAGCCGGTACGGCAGACTTTTATGTCAACGGGGTTCATACCGGACAACAGACATT
>DINM01000146.1:8714-19949 GCA_002423675.1 Verrucomicrobia bacterium UBA5540 | reverse complement strand
TTTCCGTATGGTCGCTGGCAGGTTCGACTGGGTGCGAATACGGCTGAGACAGGCAAACCTGTTCAAGGCTTTACCGGAAACCTTCGTTCTATCGTTTTATGGAGCGGAACAGACGGACTGTCGGCACATGACCGATTGGCACAAAATGAACCCGTTGAGTTTTCCCGGTCCGATTTGCTTATCGATTTCCGCCGGACGGACTGGACTGAACAGGTTGAGCTTCCGCCATACGAAAAATACGGAACAGTTGAAACCGCCCGGATTGACGGTGTAGATGCGCTGCTGATTTACGGGGCGGCCGGTGCCGGGGTAGAAGCGCCGGTATGGCATGCCTCTTTGGGAGATGTGTTTGAAANNTGTTTGAAATTCAGCTTCGTAGCAAACTCATCGAAGGAGATGATGCCGTGGTTCTAACGGGTGGGGATTTAAATGCCTCATTTCAAATCGTGCAGCAGAAGAATAAGGTAATGATTCGTTCCGGCACAGAGGAAACGGTCGTTGCCCATAGTCTGACGGGATGGGTTGATTTGAACATAAAACTGTCGAAGGGACAGGTAACCGTTACGGCTGAGCAGGGAAAATCTCCGGTTTCTATTCCGTTCACATCTGAGCTGAACCTCGTGTCACTCGGAAACGCTTTTGTAAAACCCGGACAAGGATCTCGCACCTGTGTTGCATTCGATGTGACAGCATTTCAAACCAAGGTCGATTTCGATAAACAAAAATAAACCGTCGTAACGCGGTATTGCAGCGCCTGCTTGTGACCATCATAAAATATTCATCTGAGACTCTTTTATCTATAAAACGAAAGGTTTGTTTATTTGTTATTTATGAATTTTTTGATGCAATGAAGAAATTCAAAGAATGATTTAAGCACGACCAATAGAATCGTCATTATGAAGACAGAGATTCATTTTTCAGCCGAGCGATGGCAAACCGTTCAGGCGGATGCCTCCGCGTGGTGGGCCGGTGAGCTGGATCGACCATTGGTGTCGATCGTACATCAAGAGCCGTTGCCGGGAGGGCGGTCGCCACTATCGCCGTTTGCTGCACATCTGCCGCAAACGCTGTCGGTTTCAGAAGTGATTGACCTCTACACGGAGCAGTTGCGGGCGCAGCACTGGTATGGAGATGCTTTCCCCTGCTGGTTTCCAAATTTCGGGCCAGGCGTGGTTGCCGCATTTATGGGGCGGGCAAAACTCGAAGCGGATGAGCGAACCGTCTGGATGGAACCGATTGAAAAAAAGCAGCTTTGTGATATTGATCTCGGGTTTTATGAGGACAATTTCTGGTGGCGGCGCGTGCGTGATCTGACGGAAGAGGCTGCGCAACGCTGGCAGGGCGAAGTGACGGTTGGCTACACCGACCTTGGCGGCAATCTCGATATTCTTGCGTCGTTGCGTACAACCAATGATTTACTGATGGACACGATGGACGATCCGGAGTTGGTGGCCGAACGGGCCGCAGAGCTTACGCCGATTTGGCTGCGTTATTATCGCGAGCTCAAGGCGGTTATCGAGCAGGCGCAGTGTGGTTACACATCGTGGGCACCGATCTGGTCTCCCGGCAGTCAGTATATGATGCAGTGTGATTTTGCTTACATGATTTCTCCGGCCATGTTCGAGCAGTTTGTGATACCTGATCTGATCACCTGTTGCGAAGAAATTGAATATCCGTTCTATCACCTCGACGGCAAGGGGCAGATTCCCCATCTTGATCAGCTATGTGGCATCGAAAAGTTACGCGGTATTCAATGGATTCCAGGTGCTGGCGCGCCGCCGCCGGAGGAGTGGCCAGAGGTTCTTAAAAAAATCCGCGATGCCGGAAAACTTTGTCAGGTCTATACTACGCCGGAAGGCGCGTTACGGATCATCCGCGAACACAATGGNNGGGGAAAAGGGTTCCTCTTCTCCATTCGCGGCATGACAAAGGAAGAGTTTTTGAAGCCGAATGAGGCGGAGGATTTTGTTAAATTGCTGCGGCAGGAATCGCGGCAAACACGTTTTAAAATATAAGGGAGAATTTACCGATGAAAAAGCAACAACCAATGATCAATCCCCGATTGTGGGAGATGCCCGAATGTTCCGGCCTGAACCGGGTCGCGCCGCGCGCAACACTGGTCCCGTATAAAACGGAAAAACAGGCGCTGAATTTTAAGCGTGAGCGCTCGCCATGGTTTCAGTCGTTGGACGGAATATGGAATTTCAGGCTTTTCGCGGATCCGTCGGCAGCGGTTCAAGACGGTCTTCGCAAGGGGAACGAAACGATCGAAGTTCCCGCTAACTGGACCATGCAAGGGTACGATAAGCCTTGGTATACCAATATCCACATGCCGTTCAAAGATTTGCCGCCGCATGTTCCGGCAGAAAATCCGACAGGGCTCTATACCCGTACGTTCGAACTTTCCAAGGCTTGGAAAAACCGCCGCACAGTGATCCACTTCGGCGGGGTGGAAAGCGCATTCTATCTCTATGTGAATGGAAAATTTGTCGGATTTTCTAAAGATTCACGCACGCCGGCCGAGTTTGATATTTCGGCATATCTAAAGGCCGGGAAAAATCGGATCGATGCGCTGGTGATTCGCTGGTCGGACGGCACATTCATGGAAGATCAGGATCACTGGTTCATGGCGGGCCTTTATCGCGAGGTCTATCTTTATTCAACGGACGCAGTTTTCATCGAAGACCTTTTCTGCCACGCGGACTACGATGTGGAAAGTAAGGCTGGCCTGCTCTGCGCCGAAGTGTCACTGAGCCACTCGATCGCCGTCGGACACGGCTGGAAGGCCGAAGCCATGCTGTACGATTTGAACGATCGGCCCGTTCTTAAAAAACCGCTCAGCGGGGAATTTCCGCATCTCAATCCGGGTTATATGCGGCACGATCCGCCGCGCCGGGTTAAATTGGAAGCGCGACTTCCGCATATCAAACCGTGGTCGGCGGAAACGCCGGTGCTGTATAAACTCGTTGTCAGGCTGGTTTCCCCGGAAGGCAAAACAGTGGAGATCAACAGCCTGCGTACCGGTTTTCGGAGGATCGAAGTTGCCGACGGAAAGTTGTTGGTCAACGGGCAGGCACCCATGATCCGCGGCGTGAACCGTCATGACTGGAGCCAGGTTCATGGGAAAACAGTTCCCCGTGCAGAGATGCTGCAGGATATTTTTATTATGAAGCAGCACAATATCAATGCCGTACGTTGTTCGCATTATCCAAATGATGTTGCCTGGTACGACCTATGCGACGAATACGGTCTCTACCTGTTCGATGAAGCGAACATCGAAACACACGCTTATTTTTCCGTCATTTGCGACGAGAAGCAGTTTGCTCCTTCGTTTTTAGACCGTGTGCAGCGCATGGTGGAACGCGACAAGAACCATCCATCGGTTATCGTCTGGTCGATGGGTAATGAAAGCGGGTACGGACCAAACCATGATGCTGCCGCGGGCTGGACGCGAGGCCGCGATCCCTCCCGCCCCTTACATTATCAAGGAGGTATGCATTCGCTAGATTGGTCGGTCTGGCAGGGATGTGAGCGGGTGACGGATATTATTTGTCCGATGTATCCCCGTTTTAATGCACTCGAAGACTGGGCTCGACTTTCAACGGAAAAACGTCGTCCGTTTATTGCCTGCGAATATGCTCATTCCATGGGTAATGCTAGCGGAAGTCTTGATAAATATTGGAGATTTTTTGAAGAGCATGACCGCTTTCAGGGAGGCTTTATCTGGGATTGGATCGATCAAGGTATTTTGCGAAAAGATGAAAATGGGCGCATCACCTGGCTTTACGGCGGCGATTTCGGCGAAGCGGTACATGACACCAACTTTTGCTGCAACGGTTTGCTTAATCCTGACCGGGCGCCTAAAGCTGCGCTCAAAGAGTACAAACACCTTATCCAGCCGGTCGAAGTGACTGCGGTTGATTTAAAACGCGGTGTATTTCGCGTGCTCAACAAACAGTATTTTTCCACGTTGCAGGCGTTTACCGGCAGTTGGGCGTTAATGAATAACGGCGCGGTCATCAAATGTGGAAAGTTGCCTGTGTTTAAAACCGCGCCGGGTGAATCCGAAGAGCTTACGATCAAATTGCCGAAGCTTCCAGCTGGCGAGGCGGTGCTGCGGTTCAGTTTTGTATTGCGAAAGGAGGCCTCGTGGGTTCCGGCGGGCCACGAAATGGCTTGGAATGAATTTGTTCTTTCCGGCCGGATTGCAAATGCAGACAAACCTGCGAATGGAATGGATCTGGATCTGGTGATTGACGAGAAACAATCTGTGCTGGAGGCGATTAACTGTGACGGAAATCCGCTCTTTTTGTCTTCGCCGCAATTGCATGTATGGCGAGCTCCGACCGATAATGACGGCGTCGCCGGTTGGACGGGACAAGAGAACAAGCCATTGGGCCGGTGGCGCAATTTGGGGCTTGATCAAATTGAGCGTATTGCAACCCGTATTAAGCACGTTGGCGGAGTTGTCACCATGAAGGATGTTTACTGCACGTCGGTTCACAAAAATGCCTTTTATGTTTCGCAAACGTGGACGCCTCGTGGGCATGAGTTGGAATTGAATCTGTCGATTGAGGTTTCTAAATCCATCACGGAACTGCCGCGTCTTGGGTTACAGTTCCTGTTACCGGTCGTGTTTGATCAGGTGTCGTGGTACGGACGCGGTCCTCACGAAAGCTACCCCGACCGTAAAGAAGGTGCGTGGCTTGGGCTGCATCAGGGCTCGGTGGATGATCTGTGGTTTCCGTACGTCATGCCGCAGGAAAACGGCAATCGCACCGATGTCCGGTTTGTAACCCTGTCGAAAAAGGATGGAACCACGTTGCGAATTGAAGGAGAATCGCCGTTCCACTTTTCCGTCAGTCGGTATTCCGACCGGACGGTGACCGACGCCCGACATATTCACGAACTAAAGAAGGATGATTGTCTTTATTTGAATCTCGATTTGTTCCAGCGCGGACTTGGTAATGAGGCTTGTGGCCCGGCGGTAGAGCCGGAGTTTGAATTGCATGGGCCGGCAAAAATTTCGGGCCGATTTATGTTTCAGGTCACCAAACAAGGGTGAATATGAATCAGGATGTATTGAATTGGGCCGCCGGGAAGCCGGCGAGGAAGCGGATTTGTAAGGAGACGCTGAATCACCGGAAACTCATTGAAATGGTTTCCGGACTGGATGTGTATGAACACACGCAGGAGGCTTTTTTAAGGGCCTATCGGGCTCTGGGAATTGATATCATCAATCGCGTTCCGTTGCGGAATGCACCACGACCGACTGCGGCTGGAACGACGCGGGTGCATCCTTGTAATCCGAACTATGAATTGTCGCCTTTGGGCGTCTATGATACCGCCTGTTGCACTTCCTATCCTTGTGCCGATGCCGATTCCATCTTGGAATTCGATATGGAGCGGGTTCAATATGACACTCTGGTTGTGCCGCCGCCGCATTCCTGTGATGCGGATGACATTCGGGTGCGTGAAGCGGCTCTGGGCGAAATCGGCTGTTATTATCCGATGCTTTACACCACGCTCTTCATGTGGCCGGTTGAGGTGTTCGGCTGGGAGCCGTTTATGCTGGCTGCCTTTGATGATCCGGATCGTTTTTTTAAGCAGATTCTGCAACCCTGTATCGCCAAATCGAGAGCACTGGTTGGCGGGATGGTTGAGGGATCTTCCGGTCCCGTTATATATGTACATGATGACCTTTGTGACGGGAGAGGGCCGGTCTTTCCTCCGTCATGGTATGACGAATATATTTTTCCTTATTATGCGGAAATTCTCGAACCGGCGCGTTCTGCCGGACGCAAAGTCGTGTTGGTGGCGGATGGTAATGTGAGTGTGTTTCTGCCAAAACTGGTTGAGCTGGGATTCGATGGTTTGATGTTTGAAAACCCGGCAACTCCACTTGATGCCATTCTGGATACATTTGATCGGTCGGAGCATCTGTTGATCGGCGGAATTGAAACTGTAAAGCTGACGTCCGGTACGCCGGAACAGATTCGCGAAATGGTGCAGTCTTTACATGAACGAACGAAGGATCGTCCAGGATTTGCCTTTGCGTCCTGCGGCGGATTACACGGCAATATTCCAATGGAAAATCTGGAAGCTTATTTTGATGCGCGGGCCGAGTGTGGTGTGAACGCTGCCGACTGGCGAACACGTTGCCAAGCCTAAAATTGGTTAGATATAGAAAGAGGATCATTATTATGAAAAAAACATCTGTGGGTGCGACCCCGTTGCGAAGGCTTTTTGGATATGCTTTAGGCGAAGGCGCCACTGCGCTGACCATTTGGTCGGTCGCCGGATTCGGTATGCTTTTCTATACTCAGGTTCTGGGAATGAATGCGGCACTGGCCGGACTGGCACTCAGCATTACATTGCTCTGGGATGCGGTTACGGATCCGGCNNTGGGTTTTATTTCCGACAATACGCGCACTCGATTCGGACGGCGGCATCCCTTTGTGTTAACCGGCGGAATTGCACTGGTGGTGGTCTATTTCATGATCTGGAGAGTGCCTCTTCTGTTTAGCGCCCCTTGGGCATTGTTTACGTGTGTGCTGATATTGAACCTGATATTGCGTACCGTATCTACAGTGTATGTCGTACCCTTTGCCGCACTCGGGTTTGAGATGTGTACGGAATATGCTGACCGTTCGCGGTTGCAGGGAGTACGTCTATTCCTCGCCCAGATCATCAACCTGTTATCTCAGGCCGGAGCCTGGGTTCTTTTCTTTCGGGACAGCGTTGGTGCGGACGGAACCCGGATAGATGGCGGACTGATTAAAGCCAACTATATGAATATGAGCGCGGTGCTGGGAACTGCCGCGTTGCTTCTGGTGATTTTTTGTGTCTGGACTACCCGCCGTTATGCGGTGGACAACCGGCACGATGTAGTAGAACGAAAGAACGCAAAGGATTTTTTTCATACACTGTGCGGGGTATTCAGCAACCGGCTGGCCTGGCCGGTGCTGAGCTTTTTCTTTATTGCACAGCTCGGGATGTTCCTGTGGGGAATCATGAACACCTTTAACATGATCTATTTCATGAACCTTTCGGCTGGCGTCAAAACCTGGGTGATGAGCCTTTCGATTCTGTCGTTTGCATTGGCCTCCTTGGGATTGGCCCGGCTCGTTTCCCATTTTGAAAAGAAAACCATCGGGCTGATCGGGATTGCTGTAAGTGCGATCAGCGAGTTGATGTTGTTTGGGCTGTTTCGAGGCGGAGTGCTGGCTCCGGACACCTGTTTATCATTTGCAGGGAAAACCTTCCCACTAGGGGTCATCATTTTCACCGTGCTTACAATGACGTTTCAAGCAGGCTGGGGATTGCTGGTTCCGCTGACCAACTCGATGATTGCCGATGTTTCAGAAGTGGATTATCGCCGTACCGGGCATCTGCGGGACGGTAGCTATGCGGCTATATTGAGCTTTTGTACGAAACTCAGTGTAGCGTTTGGCAATCTGGTCAGTGGAGGACTTTTGGTATGGGCTGGGATTGTATCTGGCGCGGAGACACAGACTTCGCAGGCAATCAGTAACATTTCATCGATGGCGTTTCTTTGCGGACCGATCCTGCTGGCTCCGGCACTGTTGATCCTGCTGAGTTATCCGGTCAATCGCGCCTACATGCAGCGGCTACATGAACAATGTGATTAATAATCAAGGCGATTTGTATGAAGGAGACACCAGCTTGGAAAATATGTTCGCGTTTATTGACATTGCGCGTTTGTAACCCGGAGATAATCTATGAATGAAAAAAACCGAATCGGATTTACCACCATGACGTTCAAGCCGGCCTTGTTGGCAGGAGAGGTCACCTTGCCGCAACTGTTTGAATGGGGCGCCGGACAGGGATTCGGCTGGGTTGAAGTTCGGGACTTTGAACTCAGCTTTTCTGAATCCGAGCTGAAGGCAATCAAGGTGGATGCAGCTAGATATGGACTGAGGGTTCATTACGCATGGGATTCAACCAGTGTCTATGAGCAGGGTGATCGGGAACGCTTTTTTAAGGGTATTCAGAACGCCGCATTCTTCGGTGAAGGCACCTGTTCACGGGTGACGATTGCTCCCGAACTAATTCATGCAGAACAGGGTAAAATCGGGTATTCTGCTGAAGAGTTTCAGGTGCTCAGTGAACGTATTAGTGAATACAGCCGGTATGCGGCAGAACGCGGCATTGTTCTGGCCTTTGAAAATTCACTGGAGCCGCTTAATGGATTTGAGGCACTGCTTAGCGCTGTTCCGGAGATGCGCATGACTTTTGATACGGCGAATACCTTTAATGAGGTCAATACCGGTAAGCCGCTATCGTGGATTCAGTTGCGGGATTTTACACGCCGTTGTGCACACCAGATCCCCTATGTGCATCTTAAATCTTTTAAAAATGGTGAAACCTGTGCGGATTTAATTCCGGACGGGGAAGTACCGCTGGCGGAACTGATTCCTTTGCTGAACCGGGATGCCTGGCTTTGTGTCGAACTTCCGGCAGACGAATCTCTTGCTTCCTGCAGGCAGAGGGTGGAAACGGGATTAGCGTTGGTGTTGCGTCTTACAAATACAGACAGAGAATAACCGCTTAGAAAAATAATTAGATAGAAAGGAGTTCCAGATGATTCATTATAGGAGTGTTTTGGTTGTTGGTCTGCTGAGCGCATCATTGCAGTTTTCCGCCGGGGCGGCGGTTCCTGCCGAAGAGGATTCGGCACAGGCTTCCTGGCGTACATACAGTGTTTATCAGCCTGACATCACTGATCACGTGATTATAGGCTGGGAAAACTCGTTGGGGCTTAAGTATCGGCATGTAGCGGCGATTGAGTATTTTAAAGGGGAGTTTTATGCTGCCTGTAATGGGAATACCATCTTCGGTGAGGCGAAGCCTGGGCAGGCCTGTTATATGGCACGAAGCAAGGATGGTAAAACCTGGGGCGATCCATTTCGTGTTACACCGGTGACCTGTTTGCCGGGCGGGAAATACGCCAAAGGGAATATTCAATGGCAGGGAGGACTGTTTAACTGGAAGAACGAAGAGCTTTGGTTTTTCTGGGGTGAAGAACCTAATTCAGCAGTGCATCTGTCGGTGCTTAAAGATCCTGACGGGCCTTGGACGGATCGGATTATTCAAGGCGGCGTGGTGATGGATGGTGTGCAATACAGCCCGTTTCCCTGCAATAACCCGATTGTCTTGCCGAACGGACGCATTATGCTCCCGATTGTCATTCAGAATTATCCTGATCATACACCTGACGGGAAGCCGATGAAATGGCCGGATGTCAAAAAATTCAGTGTGGCATTGGTCAGCGATGACGAGGGAAAAAACTGGCATATTGAAAAAGGAACTCTGATTCCGGAAGATCCGCCGGCGGATCCGCTTGAAACGAGTCCGGAGGATACGAATGGTAAGAATTTTGTAGGCGTGTGGGAGCCAATGTATGAGATTCAATCTGACGGTCGGGTGAGAGCCTTTACCCGGACCGCCGGGAACCGTTTATTTACAGCGGTTGGGGACAAAGAAGGCCGGACAATGGGCCCTTGGAAACAAAGCGGCATTCGTACACTGCAGTCCCGGCACTGGGTTGGGCGGGACGGTGCCCGCTGGATCATGGTTCACCATGATGATTATCGAACAGAGGTTAACTGGAAAAAACGACGCAATCTGGCTCTCTTTTTCAGTCGGACGGGGGAAGATGATTTCGTTGCCGGCAACAGTATCGCCGGGCGGGATGTCCAGATCCAGTATCCGCAGGCGCTGGTACATGACGATAAATTGTATGTGGCCTATACCTATGATATTTGTAACGAACTTCATTGTGTGATTGTGGATCCGCTGCCCAAAGCGTCCGAATATTATGTGTTTCCGCGCGGAGATCGCCGTGGTATGGGCGATTTTGCAGATGATCAGCCGGAGGGCCGCACCGAAGCCTTTATTGAAAACGGACACAAAATGCTGCGATTAAGAGGAAATGCTGCGGCCGGAGTGGATATAGACGGAGTTAATCCGCAAACCGACACCGTGGATCTCAGGTTCCCTGTCAAATTCGAGAATGGCGAATCTTGGGACAAGATGATGATAATCGCAACCGTAGGAGATGACCCGATTATGTTGGGGTATTGCATGAAAACTCCAGACCGGTTGAATATCTGCATTGATGGAAAATGGCAGGATGCAGCGCCTTTTAGCTTCGAATCCTGGCATTGTGTCAAACTAAGCGTGAATAAGAAGCGTATCAGGGTAAATGTGGATGGACAGAGTAAGGAATTCCCGCCGGCAAAAAGTTTCAACGGACGGGTGTATCTCGGAGACGGGTATCCATCAGAGCAACTCTCCAGCCGAACCAGATATATAATTGATATATCAGGGCTTGGTACGCAGGTACGTCACATTACTCAATAATTTGTTGATCGCGTGGCAATTTGATTACATACCAGTCGTTAAAATAAAAGGATCGTTTATACATTCGTCCGCGCTTTGTCGGGCGCCATAAAATTTTTTAATTGAGGCATCTCGGCTGGCCTGTATTTGCCACAAGATATCCTAATTGTCCACATGAAGAGGTCTTGTTTTTAGGGAGGAATAGAGGTACTCTGTTCATGTAGTTAAGTAATATTCTGCGAAGGTCGCAGGGGAAACCGAAGAAAAAACAAAACAAAGAGGAGTATAGATATGAATGCAAAGAGGAATATCTGTTGGGTTAGTGCGCTTACCCTTCTGATGGGAGTTGGATTATGCAACGCATCGTTACTGGCGCATTTTTCATTTGATTCAGGCGTCAACAGTGTGGCGGGATCCTTTACGNNGTCAAACGCTTATTGATGGTGGCAGTTCCACCTTTCAACTGTATATGAATGCTAATCGGTGGGGAGCGTATATTAATGATAGTGGAACTTCTGCAGCCTACACAGGTACGTATACTCCTCCTCCGGGCACTTGGAAGCACATCGCGATAGTGATTGATCAGACGGCCAATACGATGGTATCCTATGAAAACGGCGTTGTGTATGGGTCACCAGTAGCGTTCAATTCGAATATTGTTACTCTTAACGGCAACAATTTCAATATCGGGTATCAGCTGGTGGCTGGTGCTCCAAATCGTGGTATTAATGGTTACATTGACGAGATGGGTGTCTGGAACGAAGCTCTGTCCGCATCACAAATCAATGATGTGTATCTTAATGGTGTTGAGGCAGTTCCTGAGCCGGCAACCATCGGACTGTTTGGCATGGCTGCAGGCTTGGTTCTATT
>DINM01000146.1:8251-8542 GCA_002423675.1 Verrucomicrobia bacterium UBA5540 | reverse complement strand
ATGGGGGTTGGATTATGCAACGCAGCGTTACTTGCGCATTTTTCATTTGATGAAAATGTCAACAGTGTGGCGGGGACCTTTACGGGGAACGGTGGGCTAAGGGATGATGCGCACATTGACCACACCGTATACAAACTGGGGGGAGGTTCCCTGAAGCTGGACGGTGGTTATGGGGCTGGAGAAACCAATGGAAGTGCAGAAGTAGATGGGGTTTATTATTCTAGCGCCGGCTCTGCTCTGGATGCCGGAACGGGCAGCTATACGGTTACGTTTTGGATTAACCAAATTGAT
>DINM01000146.1:7568-8067 GCA_002423675.1 Verrucomicrobia bacterium UBA5540 | reverse complement strand
GAATAAAAACAGCCCGGTTTTTCAATAGGAAAAGCCGGGCTTTTTATATTTTTTGAGGGCCGGGTTATCTGAACATGGAGCTGCTCCGGGAGCACAAAAAGCTGAAAAGCTTGTCAATGGGGCGTAAACAACCTGGAACTCGGTTGGATTTTTATAAAGGAGGGGGAAATATCAGAAACCCAAATTGCAGAACTTGACGCACACAACTNNGGCACTTGGAAGCACATCGCGATGGTGCTTGATCAGACAGCGAATCAAATCAAATGGTATGAGGACGGGGTTCTCTATTCGGTTGAAACACCGCTTAATGCAAATATTCTTGATATTAATGGCAACAATTTCAATATCGGATACCAGTTGGCCACCCCCAATCGCGGATTCAACGGATACATTGACGAAGTGGGTATCTGGAACGAAGCGCTGTCCGCATCGCAAATTAATGATGTGTTTGTTAATGGTATTATTCCTGTGCCCTGATCCTGCTGCTCCGCCGCCGCCT
>DINM01000146.1:0-7543 GCA_002423675.1 Verrucomicrobia bacterium UBA5540 | reverse complement strand
AGCGAAGCGGAAAGATAATTTTGCAGAGCAAAATAATGAGCAATGCAAATGGTTCACCGGCAAAAAAACAATTTTTATTTTCCAAGGTTTGGAAGCGCCGCCCGAACGCCCGGTTCGCCGGCTTTTTGCGAGACCAGCGGAAGATCCTGCTCTGCTTTTTCCCACGGATTAAAGGCCAGCGGGCCGAAGCCGTTTCCCAATCCCGGCGCATTGCGGAGCCCCTGGTTGAGGTAGGCTTTGGCAACGATGATGCTGTCGAGCGGACCGTAGCCCAGCGCGCGGGCCGTGGCGATGGCCGACGAAAGGACACAGCCGGTTCCGTGCGAATGTTTGGTGTCGAGCCGCAGACTGGAAATCCAGGCGTGGTCTTTGCCGTTGCTCCAGTAGTCGCTGGAAAGTTCCATGTCGTGAAACCCGTGTCCGCCCTTAATCAGCACCTCTTTAACGCCGGTGGTGAGCGCCTTTTTTGCGGCGGATTCAATGTCGGCGGGGGTCGTGATTTCCATNNTCCGGAATATTGGGTGTGATCAGGTCGACGACCGGAAAAAGTTTTTCGGTGAGAATTTTCCATGCAGGGGCTTCGAGCAGAAACGCGCCGCTGGATGAAATTAATACCGGATCACAGACAGTGAAGGGCGCTTTGACGGCTTTAAGGAATGTGGCGGCGATTTCAACCGCAGAGGCTGTGCCGAGCATGCCGAGTTTGACAGCGGATGGCGGCAGATCAGCTTTGAGAGCCTCGAGCTGGGCGGAAAGCATCTCGGACGAAACCCATTCAAGACGGCCTGTGCCGATGGTATTCTGAGCAGTCAGCGCAGTAATGGCCGAACAGTCGTGCGCGCCGAGCAGGTTGATCACTTTAATGTCAGCCTGAATTCCAGCCCCTCCGCCGGAATCTGCTCCGGCAATTGTCCAGACAATCGGTTTTTTCATGGGGATACCTTTTCTGTTGTGGTTGCAGCTGAATTGCTGGCGGGCTGGTCGTTGAATTGATAGATGGTTTCCCCTTCATGGGCGAAACCGATTTCGTGGGCGATTTGTTGAACGAAATATTTATCGGTACTGAAGCGCTCCTGCTTCATGCGCAGCTCTTTGATGGACTCTTCTTTGGTGCGGATGTCCGATTCCAGCGCATTCTTGGTCGACTGATAATTTCGAAACTGGTTCACCTTGGGCAGAAAGGCAAAAACCACTCCGGTCAGCGCGAGCCCGAACACGGCGATCGCGGCATAGCGATAAATAACATTCCAGTATTTCTGAGGACTCACAGTGCGCAGTATAGGGGGTGAAAGATGAATTATGAAATATGAAATATGAAATTTCGGGCGACGGCTGAATGTAAAAAAACGCCCCGGAGAACCCCGGGGCGTTTTCAGTTTCCAACCTTTGCCAGCCGCTTGCTTGCACAAGCGAGTGACGCGGGAAACGTTTAGCAGCCGTAGCGGGCGGTTTCGCCCAGCATTTCTTCGATGCGCAGCAGCTGGTTGTACTTGCTGATACGATCCGAGCGGCTGAGCGATCCGGTTTTGATCTGGCCTGCGTTGGTGGCCACCGCGATATCCGCAATGGTGTTGTCGGAGGTTTCGCCGGAGCGGTGAGAAACAACAGCGGTATAACCCGCCTTGTGAGCCATTTCGATGGCGTCGAGCGTTTCAGTCAGGGTGCCGATCTGATTGACTTTGATCAGAATCGAATTGGCACTGCCTTCTTTGATGCCGCGTGCGAGGTATTCTACATTGGTCACAAACAGGTCATCGCCGACGATCTGGCACTTGGAGCCGATTTCATCGGTCATTACTTTCCATCCATCCCAGTCGCTTTCGTTCATGCCGTCCTCGATGGAGTCGATCGGATATTTGCTGATCAGTTCGGCGAGGTAAGCGGACTGTTCTTTGGACGAACGCTTTGCACCGTTTTCACCTTCGAATTTAGCGTAGTTATACACGCCGTCTTCGTAGAATTCGGAAGCCGCACAGTCGAGGCCGATCATCACATCTTTACCGGGTTCGTATCCAGCGTCCTTGATCGCCTGCATGATGGCATCGAGTGCTTCTTCGGTTCCGCCTGCGAAGTTCGGTGCAAATCCACCTTCGTCACCCACGGCGGTCGAGAGACCTTTACCTTTGATGATGGCTTTCAGCGCATGGAATACTTCCGCGCCGCAACGGAGGCCTTCGCTGAAACATTTCGCGCCGACCGGACGGATCATGAATTCCTGGAACGCGATCGGGGCATCGGAGTGCGAGCCGCCGTTAATGATGTTCATCATCGGAACCGGTAGGACTTTAGCGTTGGTGCCGCCGATATAACGGAACAGCGGGAGGTTCAGGTAGTCGGCGGCGGCGCGGGCGGTGGCNNCGCGGCCGAGGACGCCGGATTCGAGAATCACATCTACTTCAATGGTCGGGTTACCGCGAGAATCGAGGATTTCACGGGCCAATACTTCTACAATTGCTGACATATCTGCTCCTTTTAATTAAGGGTTCTAAAATCCCTGAAAATGAGCCGGAACTATACGGACGTCCCCGTTCTCCCGCAACCTGAAACCGTGGGATTTTCCAATGTTTGGAACCGGCGAGGCCGGATTTCAGAAGCCTTTTCAGTCAGAATCGAAAAAATACACAAGTCGCCACGCAATGGCTTCCAAGGTTTGGAAAAATCGACTACCGTGCGTTCCAATGTCTGGAAACGAAACCATCAAAATCTACACCGACGGCGCTTGCAAAGGAAATCCAGGGCCGGGCGGCTACGGCGTCGTCCTGCTGTCCGGCGACCGGCGCAAAGAATTCTCCGGCGGATTCCGTAAAACGACCAACAACCGCATGGAAATGATGGCCTGTATCGAAGGGCTTCGCTCGCTCAAGCGGCCGTGCGCCGTCGAACTCACCAGCGACTCCAGCTACGTGGTCAACGCCATCGAAAAAGGCTGGGCCAAACGGTGGCGTTCCAAGGGTTGGAAACTTTCGCCCGGCAAACCGGCCAAAAATTCCGACCTTTGGAAAATCCTGCTCGACCTGTGCGCCGAACACACCGTCAAATTCCACTGGGTGAAAGGCCATGCCGGCCATCCCGAAAACGAACGTTGCGACGTCTTGGCCGTTGAGGCCTCGCAACGGAAAGACCTACCTGTCGACCTCGCGTTCGAGGCCGGCGAGATTCCCGCTGCCGATCTTTTCAACATGTAATTAAGGATCCAGACGTCCGGGAATTAGTCCCAGAGGAAGTGCTGACGGACGATCAGGCCTGGATTTGATTTCCACATGTTTCCGGTGGTTTGAAGATTTTTCAAGCGCATGCATGACTTCAAGTACATGATAAGCCAGCTCGCCGCTGGCGCGATGCTTGCGTTTCCCAAGAATTGCATAGGCCAGATCAGCCGCTCCGATACTGCGCATATTTTCCGCGTAGGGATGACTTAATGTTTGGGTCTGCCATTCACCTCCTGTAGCTGTGAAAATTTCGACCGGACCGGAGAATGTGTTTGGATCCGGTACTTTCAGGGAACCTTCCGTTCCATAGAGTTCGATGGGGCTGTGGTTATGCTTGTGTACATCAAAAGAAACAGTCGCCGTGATGATGGCTTCGGAGTGGAACTCAAGTACTCCCGAATAGTGCGTGGGTACGTCGACCGGAATCCGTTTCCCGAAATGTTCTTTGCAGGTGGCGGTGCGTTTTTCGAAGGCTCGCGAGGTGATCGCGGTGACACTTTTTACCGGACCCAGCAGATGAACCAGTGCGGTTATGTAATACGGACCCATGTCGAACATGGGGCCGGCGCCTTTCTGATAGAAAAAGAAAGGATTGGGGTGCCATGATTCCGGTCCCCGTGACATCATAAATGCAGTTCCTCCCACAATGCGTCCGATCCATCCGTCATCGACAACTTTTCTGCATGTCTGAAGCCCGGCACCCATAAACGTATCCGGTGCACAGCCGACCAGCAGGCCGTTTTTCTCCGCCATATCCATAATGGCTTTTCCGTCGTTGAGGCTGATGGCCAGCGGTTTCTCGGAGTGCACATGCTTGCCGGCTTTGAGTGCAGTCAGGCTGACTTTGGCATGTACGGCTGGAACCGTGAGGTTAATCACAAGATCGACATCCTTGTTGGCCAAAAGTTCCTTGACGGTTTGAGCTGTGCAACCGTTTTCTTCGGCCTTGGCCCTTGCGACTTCTATGTTGATATCAGCGCAGGAGACAATCTTCAGCACTTCAAAGGTTTTGGCTCCGTTGAAATATGCCTGAGAAATATTTCCGCAACCGATGATACCGACTCCGACCGTTTTTTTCTTTGCCATGACGATCTTCCTTTATTTGTCCCCGAGGGCGATACCGGTTTTTGTGAGATACGTGTAGCTTTCCTGTACGGCTTTCATCATGTCACCGGCATAGCTGTCGAGCTCGACGGCAATATACTCGGCATATGTTGCCGCTTTCGAGGCCCCGGCAAGGTCAATTTGTCCTGTGCCTGCCGGCAGGAACGGTGTGGCGTTGCTGATCATAACTTTGCCATCCTGCGTTTCTGCTTCAGTAAAGGTATCGGTTGCACTGACGATTCCGTCTTTGAAATGGAGAACCTTTCCGCGCGGGCCGATTTCCCTGATGAACTCTGCGGGATTCAGTCCCGCCTTGGTCACCCAGAAAATGTCGGCTTCCCAAAGGACAGTTTCCGGCGTGTTTTCCAGGAAAATACGATAGCCGGGCACTCCGTTCACCTCGGCGAGNNCAGTTCCGCAGTCGCTTTGATGGTATCTGCTGTTGCAAAATTCTCGCGGAAGTTCGGCGGGCAGCCTGTAATAATGTATTTGTGCCCCAGCATCAGAACTTCATCCATTATGGCGTTTTTATTTTCGCCGATCGGAAGGGCCCTGTGACAGGAAGGTGCCTTGAGGCCAAGTTCCTTGAAAAGCTGCGCCGCCTTGGCCGGGGTGGTTCCGGGAAAGCCGGCCGGTTCGACATTGCCGAATCCCATGTCAGCAATCGCGCGGATTGTACCATTGTAGTCGGCTTCCACCTCTTTCCGGATGCTGTACAGTTGAATAGTGATTTTCGGGATCATTTTTACTCCTTGATGATTTTATTAAAAACTATGATTATTTTGTGATGACAACCCAATAATATCAGATATGGTTGCATCGTCAATTGACATAAACTATGATTACTGGTGATAAAATGAATCGAGTAACAATCAAGCTGGGATACTATAAAAGTTCGCAAGGAGGTGCTCCACAGCCGTACCATATCCCTGAGGGTATATTGCTTTTCGAGCTGATCACCGCCGGGACTGTGTATTCGCCGTCCGGTGATGCCCTCTGTGGAGCTGGCTGGGTATTTGTTCATCATCCGGGACAGACAACAATCTGGCGCACGGAACCTGATGAACGCTATGAGTGTATGGTTGCCTCATTCAATCTCGCCTGCGTCCGGGATGCGGAATCCTGGCTCAGGGCATTCTTTTGGGAAGACATCACAAGCGCCGTCTGTTTTGCCCACGAAATGCTTTATGCATTCCATCATACCCATGTTGACCGTGTGTTGCAGGGCAATCTGATCTTGAGCCAGTTCCGCTTTCGTCTTGACCTTTTCCGCCGTCAGAAAAACAGACTGGAAATTCCCCCGCGTATTGCGGCTGTCATAGCGTATATCGAGAAAAATTACTCCAAAGCCATTGGAATCGAGGATATGGCTGCAAGTGTGGGAATGAGTCCATCACATTTATATGCAAGCTTTAAGGAGCACGTGAAAATAACGCCGCACCAATATTTAATTCGTCAGCGCATGCATGCGGCACGGCATGCTCTGGCAACATCGTCTTCGCCGATAAAAGCCATTGCCTTAGACGTCGGCTATGCCAATGCAGAAAACTTTTGCCGGGCATTTAAACAACACGTCGGGTTTACCGCCGCCACCTACCGGCGAAAATACATGGTTTACCAGTAGGAGGCCTGAGGAAACACCGCAATGATTTTTTCCAATGGTTGAAAAAAGTTTGATAGAATCCATATCATGCAGTGGCCGGAAAACATTCGTAAAAAGCTGAAGGAGCTGCCGGACGCGCCGGGCGTTTATCTGATGCGCGGACGCAACGGCGCGATCATTTACGTCGGTAAAGCCGTTTCGCTCCGTAAACGGGTTCAGAGCTATTTCCGCGACAGCACCTGTCACAAAGCCGAACCCAAACTGCGCGGCCTGATCCGCTCGATTACCGACTTTGATGTGCTGGTTCTGCGCAGCGATGCCGAAGCGGTGCTGACCGAAGGCAAGCTGATCAAAGAATACAAACCGCGCTACAATACGCTGTTCAAAGACGATAAGCGCTTTCCGCTTCTGCGCACCGATCTACGTAANNGGTTTGAACTGTGTCGGATCGATAAAAACGACGGAGCCGTTTATTTCGGCCCGTACACCTCCGGGTTGGCGGCGCGCGCGGCGTTGGAATTTGTCGAGCGGCGGTTTGGTATCCGGCAGTGCCAGCCCGATCACCCGGACGAAGAAACCTATAAACACTGCCATAACGACATCATTCGGCAATGCTCCGCGCCGTGCATCGGCAAAGTCACACCGGAGAAATACCGCGAACGGGTTGAAACCGCTTGCGCCTTTCTGCGCGGCGAGCGTCCCGAATACATCAAAGAAGTACGCGCACAGATGGAAGAGGCTTCGCAGAAACATCAGTTTGAAGAAGCCGCCGCGTTGCGCGACATGATGTTTTTGCTGACCCGGGCGGTGAAAGAAAAAGCGCTGGTGCGCAAAACCGGACGTATGTTAATCGACGATGCGGAGCAGGGCATCCGTGATCTTGGCAAAGAACTTGGACTTTCTCAGCCACCGCGTGTAATCGAATGTTTTGATATCTCCAATATTTCCGGAACCACCGCCGTCGCCAGCATGGTGGCGGCGGTGGACGGTGTTTCTGCGCCGCACCGCTATCGCCGTTTTCGCATCAAAACCGTCGAAGGCAGCGACGACCCGCGCATGATGGCCGAGGCGGTTAGTCGCCGCTACAGCCGCCTGAAAGAGGAAGGTCGTTCGCTTCCTGATCTGCTGGTGGTGGATGGCGGGATCACGCAGCTGCGCGCGGCTTTCCAAGCATTGGAAAAAATCGGTGTTAGTTTTCCAATCATTGGAATCGCCAAGCAGCACGAGGAGATCGTGCGCGACGGCCAGCCGTCACTTTTTCTTCCGCGCGATTCCAAAGCGCTCCGCGTCATCACCGGCCTGCGCGATGAGGCGCATCGTTTTGCGATTGCCTATCACCGCAAGCTGCGCGCACAGCGCATTCGCGAATCGGCGCTCGATGAAATTCCAACCATTGGAAAAAAGAAGAAAGAAATACTTTTGAAACACTTCGGATCGTTCGAACGGCTGCGCAAAGCCACGCTCGAAGAACTGCTCGCCGCGCCCGGCGTCGGCCCGAAAACGGCGGAGTTGATCTTTGCTGCCGTTACCGTTGCGTCGGAAAATCGACTATAATCTTTTGCGGTAAATTTTCTTTAACAACCTTCTTTTATCCTGCTTATCATTCCCATACATTTAAATGTATGGG
>DINM01000118.1 GCA_002423675.1 Verrucomicrobia bacterium UBA5540 | reverse complement strand
ATTTCATGGAAATGAACACCCGCATCCAGGTGGAACACACCGTCAGTGAAGAGGTGACGGGAATCGATCTTGTAAAAGAACAGATTCTGGTTGCGGCCGGCAAAAAGCTTTCCTTCACGCAGGAGGATGTTCAGGTGCGTTATCACGCTATCGAGTTTCGTGTGAATGCGGAAGATCCCTACAAAAACTTTACGCCGGCGCCGGGCAAAGTTGATGCGGTGCACTTTCCCGGCGGTCCCGGCATCCGGATCGATTCGCACGTCTACAGCGGTTACACCATCTCGCCGTATTACGACAGCATGATCGCAAAAATCATTGCCCGCGGCGCCACGCGCGAAGAGGCGCTTCAGCGCCTGCATCGCGCGCTGGAGGAGTTTACCATCAACGGTCCGCACACTACCGTGCCGCTTGGCATGGCGCTGCTGATGGATACCCGCTTCCGCCGCGGCGAGTACAACACCGCATTTCTCGAAAAATTCATGCATGAAAATTTTCTGGTAGACCGGCAGTAAGGAGACTGAACGATGAGCGATAATAAAAACAAGACCATGACAGAGGCCCCCTCCCGTAATTGGCCTGTTCCGGATCAAAAATCCGACGATGCAGGACTCGGTACGGTGCGAATCCACAACAACGTCATTGCCGTCATTGCCCACGAAGCGGCGGATCGCGTTCCCGGTGTGGTTGAACTTTCCGGAACGCTGGGCGATGAAATTGCCGATATCATCGGCAAGCGCTCCCGCGACCGCGGAGTCCGCATTGCCGTCGAAGCCGAAAATACCATTGTGGTCGAACTTACCGCAGTGCTGGAGTATGGGGTCAACATTCCGGAAGTTTGCGGAAAACTGCAGCTTGAAGTTCGCAAAGCCGTCGAAGAGATGACGGGCAAGCGGGTGCAGGCCGTCAATATTTCAGTTCAAAGTATTCGTCGCAGTGCAAAGGAATCCTCAGGGGAAATGTAAAATGACAAAATTTCTTCACGTACTTTCCGGACTTGTGATCTGGTTTCTATTCACCGCTTTGGGCGGCGCACTGATTTATGCCAACGGGCTTCGCGTAGAAGGCGGATTTCTCGGGGCGTTCTATCTACATGAAAGCTGGTATCAAGCCATGGGAAGCGGCGGCATCATGGTGCTTCTTTCGCTTCTCTATCTGGTGACCCTCGGGCCTCGCCGTCCGCCGGTTCGTTTTATCTCCTTTGATTCCGGTAATGGATCCGTTTCGATAAGTGTCAATGCAGTGCGCGACTACATTCGTAAGCTCAGCGGCGAATTTGGCGCGATCGTCAGTATTGATCCGAAAATCCGATCAGAAAAGGACAGCATCAGTATTGACCTGAACGTCAATTTGGTGGCCGGGGCGCGTATTCCTGAACTTTCTCAAGCGCTTCAGAGCCGTGTTCGTGAAAGCCTGCGCGATGGACTGGGTATTGATGAAGTCAACGAAGTCCGGGTTCGCGTTCAGGAAATTACGGGGGAGCCGCGTTCTGTCCGCAACGACTAGTTCCATGAAGAACGACACTGTGCCCCAACTTGTTATCGTCGGTTCCATCGGAATCNNGATTGAAACGCCCTGCGAAAAGCGCGTAGAAATTCTCGGCGGCTCTGTCAGCTATGCCTGCGCCGCCGCCTCGTTTTTTGCCAAAACCGGCATGGTTGGTGTCGTCGGAACCGACTTCCCGCCCGAACACCGCGCCCTCTGGGAAAAGATGGGTATCGATCTCGCTGGACTGCAAACCGAAGAGGGCAAAACCTTCCGGTGGTCGGGTGTCTATGAAGAAAACATGGACAACCGTCGTACGCTTTTGACCGAACTGAACGTGTTTGAACGCTTTATGCCCGAGCTGCCGGAGATCTACCGCGATGCTCCGTATCTTTTTCTTGGCAACATTGCGCCCGACCTTCAGCTTCATGTTCTCGAACAGGTGCATTCGCCCAGGTTTGTTCTGATCGACACTATGGATCTCTGGATCAACATTGCCCGCGACAAGTTAGTCGAAGTCGTCGGCAAATGCGATATGCTCACCCTCAACGAATCCGAGGCGCGCCTGTTTACCGGGGCGCACTCCCTGATGGACGCAGCCAAAGCACTGCTTGCGATGGGCCCGAAGTTCGTTCTCATCAAAAAGGGGGCGGCGGGAAGCATGCTCTTCTCTGAAAACGGCATTTTTCTGCTGCACGCCTTTCCGCTGGCCGATTTCAAGGATCCGACCGGCGCCGGCGACACCTTTGCCGGCGGTTTGATGGGCGCATTGGCCGAATCCGGGGAAGCCGGCGAAAAAGCGATTCGCCGGGCCATGCTTTACGGCAGTGTCACCGCAGCATTCGGTGTGGAAGAATTCAGTTTAGAGCGTCTTGCGACGCTTGACCGCCGGCAAATCGAATCGCGCGCGAATGATCTTAAGTCAATGTGCAGCATGGACTAACGAATTTTTTCCAAACATTGGAAATCTTTCCACCCATTTTTCCAGGGTTTGGAAACCCCGGTTCGACACTTTTCATTGGCTTGGAGGCATCACGGAGTTTGACACTCTTCTGCCGTCTTGTTAAATTCCTGCCATCTCGCAGGTTGCATTTACGGCAACGAAAGGAACTCGAATTATGTCAGCATGGGGAATTGTCTTAGCTTGTGGTAAAGATCAGGAAATTGGAGCGGGCATTGATGTGGCCTTTCTGGCGCTCGGTTCCCGGCCTGTCGTGGCGCGTTCCATTCAAACCCTTGAACAAAACCCTCTAATTGAGGGTATTATTCTTGTGGTTCGGAAAGAGCGTGTAGACACGGCATTGCATACAGTTCGCTCTTTTGGATGTCGGAAAATTTCCGCCATTGTAGCCGGAGGATCAGGTCGCTTAACCAATCTGAAAAGTGCGTTTGAAAAAGTTCCCGAAGAGGCGACCGCTGTGCTGATTCATGAAGCTTCCCGCCCGTTCCTGAACGATGAAATTATCACAGAAACCATCAAAGCCGGCAAACGCTACGGTGCCGCGATTGCCGCCGTGAAAAGTTCCGAAGCGGTCAAATTTGCCGAAAAGGGGCAGAAGGTCTCTAAGTCGCTCGACCGCAATAGCGTCTGGCTGGTTCAGAGTCCGCAGGTTTACAAAATCGATGTCTTTAAAAAGATGCTCAAAAGCTCCGGCAAGCTGCTGGATGACGACTCCGAACTGCTCGCCAGAAGCAAACAGGCTATCCATCTGGTCGCCGGGTCAACCGGTAATATGAAAATCCGAACATCAGATGACCTGCAGGTTGCATCGGCGATTCTCAGTGTCGCACGGAAAAACAACTGAATTCGCCGGTCGCCGTCGACCGGCGAATCCGCTCGTTGGTGATATATCGGCCGGGATTTGACCGGCGGATTGCGGAAAGAAATTCCATCAGCGGCTCTTCTTTACCTTCGGCGGCCAGCGAAACGCTGCCGTCGAGTTCGTTTTTTACCCAGCCGGTTAGTCTTTGTTCCTGTGCCAGACTCATGACCGTGTACCGAAATCCGACACCCTGTACCCGGCCCTCATAACGTACTGTGATCCGCTGGTTCATCTCAAATGACCGGGTCTTTATGTGTTGTTGGATTCGTCTGCCGACCCGTTGCGGGATTCGGCTTTTTTCCGAAGTTTCTCTTCCTTCTTCCGTTTTTTGGCGAGTTCTTTTTGACGTTTTTCAAATGAATAGTTGGGTTTTGCCATGTGCATTCCTTTTTGATTTGCCAAGGGTTATAGCACACATCCACAACGGGTCTTTTATGGAAAATGACCCAAATATCAGGTGAAAGACATGTATTTTAGTTTTTTCAGAAAACCATTCAGAGGGATCGATGTGTTTTTTTTAGATGGTGCAGGTTTCTGAGGGTCAGAATCGGATGGTAAAACAGCATGCGCGGTGCAGAATAATACATAACCTTTTTCACTTTTTTGCGCATGTCAGGGTGATAGCAGTACTCCGGGCACATAAAACAGGACGCGTGATCTTCAGACAGATGACAGGCTTCGAGTCGTTCGGAGACATAATCGAATAGTTCCGAGCAGGAGCTGCACAGAATCTTTTTCCGATGTCTTGCCTTACAGTATATCCGGATCATGGCCGCCGCAGTTTGGAGTTTTTGCTTCTTTTTCATAAACTGAATAAATCTCGGAAAGAATGTCACAGAGAGGTATTGTTACGAAGCCCAATGTGTCGTTTTTTTTTGCTTCTGCTGGTCGAGGAATCATCCGGAAAATTTCGTGTCCGCCAAGCCCCGCCTCCCGATTCAACGCTTGGTTATTCGGAGCATCGTGTGGGTTCAAGGGTGGACAATTTGAAGAAACCGGCATTGCCGGTTTCCAATGGTTGGAAACTTCCGGTACGCTCTTTCGAAATNNGAAATGATTCAGTCTATTGAACATCCTGAAACGCTTTTGGCCACGGAGCGCTTTTTTGCACTGGGCGGCGGGCTCGAACAGGCGCACGACGGTGGCGAATTTCCGTTTGAAATCCGTCCACAGCAACAGCAGATGGCACGCGCGGTGGCCGAAGCCTGTGCAAACTCCTGCCATCTCGCCGTCGAGGCGGGCACCGGGGTCGGCAAAAGTTTTGCCTACCTGGTTCCATTGATTCTCAATGCGTTGGCACAGAATACCCGCGCCGTAGTGACAACCTATACGATTACGCTTCAGGAGCAGTTGATGGAGAAGGATATCCCGTTTCTCCAGAATGCGCTCGGCGTGGAGTTTAAGGCGCGGCTGGTTAAGGGACGTTCGAACTATCTCTGCCTGAGGCGGCTGGCTCGTGCCCGGCAGATGGGTGGCGATCTGTTCGACTCGTCGAAGGAGATCGAGCTGAAGCGGATTCGCGCCTGGGCGGACACAGCGGTCGAAGGCAGTCGCCAGGAGTTAGAGCCGCAACCGTCTGCCGACGTCTGGAGCGCGGTCTGTGTGGAGCATGGAAACTGCCTCGGGAAAAAGTGTCCCGACTATGACCGCTGTTTTGTGATGAAAGCGCGAGAAGGGCTTCACGAGGCCAATCTGCTGGTGGTGAATCATCATCTCTTTTTTTCCGAACTGGCCGTGCGTTCGACGGGCGGCGCTTTTTTGCCGGATTACGGCATGGTGGTTTTCGACGAAGCGCACCAGATGGAAAACGTCGCCGCAGAGCATCTAGGCATTCGCCTTTCGCGCTATGCGATGGAACATTGGCTGCGGAGGCTGTTTACGCAGGATAACCGCAAAGGACTTTTCGCGGTGTTGCGCGACGGGCGCGGCGCAGATTTGACCAATAAGATCTGGGATGAGAGCGACCGGTTTTTTAAGGCGATGCGCAAGTATTGTAATCTCTCGGAGCGCAGTCCGACCCTACGACTGCGCGAACCGCCCGCCGTTGAAACCGGTCTGACGGAGCGACTGTCTGAACTCGATGTGCATTTTGGAATGTTGATTCGCGATATGGAGGATGAAAGCCTGAAGGCGGAGCTTCAATCGGCCCGGATGAAAGGAAAATTTTTCATCGAAATGCTGACGGCCTTTTTGACCCAGAGCGCGGATGGTCATGTATACTGGGCCTCTCTTGAGGGGCGGACGCATAAGCAACCGGTACTTTACTCCGCGCCCGTGGATGTGGCGAAGCTGTTGACCGGCATGTTGTTCGACGAGGTGCCAAGCGTGGTGATGACGAGCGCTACGCTGGCCGTAGGCGAAAATCTGAGCTGGTTTCGCGGGCGGATCGGCGCGACGCATTGTGACGAGTTGCAGGTCGGTTCGCCATTCGACTACAGCCGCCAGATGCGGATAAAGATTCCGGTGAATATGCCGGACCCGACAGATGAAAGGGCCTTTGAGACAGCCGTTGTGGAGGCGCTTCCCCGTTATATTGCTCAAAGCCGCGGACGCGCTTTTGTACTGTTCACCAACGCCGCGCTGATGCGCCGAGTTGCCGAACGGGTACAAGAGGCTCTCGATGAGATGGATTTTGATTTGCTGGTGCAGGGCACAGGACTTCCGCCGCAGGCGATGCTCAAGCGGTTTCGTGAGCACGGCGCGGCAGTGTTGTTCGGCCTCGATCGATTCTGGATGGGCGTGGATGTGCGCGGCGAGGCGCTGAGCAATGTGATTATTGTGCGACTGCCGTTTGCCGTGCCGGATCATCCGTTGGTACAGGCTCGCATGGAGGATATTAAAGCTCACGGCGGCGATGCCTTTCGCGACTATTCACTGCCTTCGGCGGTGCTGAAATTCCGGCAGGGAATCGGAAGACTGATCCGCACGGCCAGCGATGAAGGCACGGTGGTGATTCTCGATCCGCGGGTGACCGGCAAGTGGTACGGACGGCTTTTTATGCGAGCGCTTCCCGAGTGTCCGGTCGAGATCGATGAATAATTCATGCGTTTCTTATTTTGTTCTGGCGGTGAAATAATTCTGCCACTAGCATGGGTGACGTAAAGCGTTGCAACTCACTGAAAAGGAGCACGGTTATGGCGGTTAAAGCAGTCGGTTTGATTTTGGGCGGCGGAGCAGGGACCCGCCTTCAACCTCTCACACAGGATCGCGCGAAGCCTGCAGTGCCGATTGCCGGGAAATACCGGCTGGTGGATATTCCCATCAGCAACTGCATTAACAGCGGAATCCGGTCTATTTATCTGCTCACGCAGTTTAACAGCATGTCGCTTCATCGGCATATTCAATCCACCTATATTTTCGATCAGTTTTCTCAGGGATATGTCCGGATGCTGGCGGCCGAGCAGACGCCGACGTCCTCCGGCTGGTTTCAGGGCACGGCCGATGCAGTGCGCCAGTCGATGCGGCACTTTATGGCCAGTGAACCGGATATCGTTGTGATTCTTTCCGGTGATCAGCTCTACCGCATGGATTTTTCAGAAGTTATTGACGAGCACATAGCGCGCGGCGCCGACGTCACCATCTGTACAAAACCCGTCCCGCGCCGGGAGGCGGGATCGCTGGGTATCATGCATGTGGATGACAAAAATAAGATCATTGAATTTGCTGAAAAGCCGGGCGACACCCCGCGTCTTGATGAACTGCTCGCGCCGATGTACGAAGAAGAATGCTACCTGGCCAGCATGGGAATCTATATTTTCAACACGGACGTTCTCGTGAATCTGCTGTGCGGTAACGATCACATGGACTTCGGAAAAAACATCATTCCGGCCGCCATCGAAGAGAAAGAGGTCTACAGCCATATTTTCGAGGGTTACTGGAAAGACATCGGAACGATCGGCATGTTCCATGATGCCAATCTGGCGCTGACCGACCTGATTCCGGAATTTACGTTTTATGCCGCTCATGCGCCGATTTACACCCATATGCGTTATCTGCCGCCGTCGAAAATCAACTGCTGTGATCTCAACCGCTGTCTGCTGGCTGAAGGTTGCATTATTTCCGGGCACCGCATCTTACATTCGGTGGTCGGTCTGCGCGCGGTTGTCGGTGAAGGAACCGTCATTGAGCACTCCGTCATTATGGGAGCGGACTATTTTGAGCATGAAATCTCGACCCCGAATACCGGAGGAATCCGTCTCGGTATCGGTCGCGACTGCTACATCAAAAACGCCATCATTGATAAAAACGTGCGGATCGGGAACAGCGTCTATATTTCGCCCGACGGCAAGCAGGAAGGGGAACAGACTCCGCTCNNTCATTGTCATTCCAAAAGGCACTATCATTCCGTCCGGAACGCGGCTCTGACATCGTCGGCATAAAACGGATACCGCTCCTGATCTGCGGAGCGGTTTCTTTTTTTCCACCGCTTATACATCCAGAGCCAGTGCTCCGGATGGCGATTCACTTCGCGCTCGATGGCAGAAACAATCTGCTGTGTTAGCGCAAGGGTGGTTTCTTCCGATGAATTCTCCGGCGGCAAGATCGTTTCGGTGATGTAAACCCGGTAGCGCCCGTGCGGCTGCGGTGCACAGAAACCAATAAAAATTTCACTGCCGGTTTTGGCTGCCAGAGCCGCCGGGGCGGGCGTGACCGCAACCGGCAGGCCGAAATAATCCGCCCAGATACCGCCTTCTGACGGCTCGGTATTCTGATCGACCAGAAAAGCGGTCTTGCCTCCACCTCGCAACACGCCCAGCAATTTTCGCAGGGCGCCTTCGCGCGGAATAATTTTCTGTCCGGTCACTTCCCGCCGGGCAATCAGCAGCCGGTTCACTTCCGGGTTTTTCACCGGCATGGCGATGCTGTGGAACGGGAATCCGTGCAGAGCCATAATCTGCCCGACCACCTCCCAGTTCCCGAAGTGCGCCGTGATGCAGATCTGGTTTTTTTCGCAGAAGAGCTGCTGCATGCTGTCATCGATTTCTACATATTTCGGCAGCCGTTTTTCCGGGTGGGTTCCAAACCAGATTACGTCGAGAAACGTGCGCGCCATCGTGATATAGGACGATCGAAGAATGGATTGCTTCTCCGCCGGACTCTTTGCATCGCCGAACGCGAGATCGAGATTAGCACGGCCGATCTGTTTCCCGCGTCCATCAAAAAGAAAGCCCAGCATGCCGCCGAACCGTGCAAGAGCGAGAACCGCTCTGCGCGGCAGACGGGGAATCACAGCCAGTACGGCTCGGAAAGCACCGGCTTCGAGCGGACGGCGGTTTTGTCTGTAGGCTTTCGTCATATCAGCCGA
>DINM01000032.1:6368-6800 GCA_002423675.1 Verrucomicrobia bacterium UBA5540 | reverse complement strand
ATTTTTCCAAGGTTTGGAAATTTAACCGCGGATGGACACGGATGAACGCGGATGGGTAACGCCGTCGGCAGAAAACTTTCCAATGTTTGGAAAAATCAGTTCAGGTAGGAACAGCAGTAGTCGGCGACGACAGGGACTTTGAGTTTGAATTTGCTATTGGCGCTTACGGTAAAGGAGTCGCCTTCTTGATAGGTTTTCCACTCGGTTTCTTCCGCAAGCTGGACATCCATCTGCCCACCGAGCATCTCCATGATTTCAGCGGCTTCGGTGCCGAATTCATAGTCGCCGGGCATCATGATGCCGAGGGTCTTTTTTGTGCCGTCGGCAAACTGGATGATGCGGCTGGTCACTTTGCCGTCAAAATAGACATTCGCTTTTTTAACAACGGTTACATTCTTGAAATCAGACATTCGTTTCTCCTTGGTGTTTATG
>DINM01000032.1:4380-6236 GCA_002423675.1 Verrucomicrobia bacterium UBA5540 | reverse complement strand
GACAACCGCGACATGTTCGACAAAGTCGGACGGTCGCGCAGCACCGATGGAGAGGGTATGGACTTCAGGGCGGCGCAGGCAATAGAGATCATTGAAGGCCATTGGCGTGAGCGGTTGGCAGAGGTCGATGAGTTTGGGCGGCGGCTGGTAGAGCATGCCGCCTTTATCGACGGGGCTGATAATGAAGACACCCATGTCGAGTTTCGTAGCCGCTTCGACCGGCGCCCAGTTGACGGGATGATAGACGAAGTACCAGTGGAGGTTGNNTGACGTAGTCGAAGAGTCCGGTTTCGATGGTTTTGACAACGAGGTCGGACGCGCCGTGCGTTGAAAAGCCGATGTGGCGGCAGCGGCCTTCTTTTTTGAGTTGCTGGACTGCGGGCATGCATTTGAGAGCTTGCTGAAGCGTTTTGTCGTCGTTGATGCCGTGGATGGCGAGCAGGTCGACATAGTCCAGTTTCAGCGCGACCATGGAGGCCTCAAAGTCTTCGAGAAATTCAGCGGGCGTCTCTTTGGGGCCGATTTTGGTCTGGATGATCATTTTGTCGCGCGGCAGTGACGGCAGGAATTTTCCAAGCTGGTATTCCGATGTGCCGTAGCCGCGGGCGGTTTCGATATGGTTGATGCCGAGGTCGAGCGCGTAGCGGACGGTGGCTTCGACGTTTTTCTGGTTCTCTTCGGTGACGGAGGCGCGGGCGGCTTCGTCGTCCTGGCAGCTTTGCTGGTAGCGCATGCCGCCGCAGGTGATAACGGTCATTTGCAGTTCGGTTTTTCCGAAGCGTCTTTTGGGGATGCTCATGATTTAACCTCCCAAGGCTACGATGATACTCAGTGAAACCGCCGAGAGGACGGTGCTGACGACGATGATGTGGGCGGCCAGCTCTTTGTCGCTGTCAAACATGTCAGCCATAACATAGCTGACGACGGCCGTGGGGCAGGCAAGATAGATGAGCAGGATCTGCCGTTCGATGGGCGGAAGATTCCAGAGCAGGGCAAGTCCGAGTCCAATCAGCGGCTGGATGAAAACTTTGATTCCGGATGCGGTCAGCGAGTATAGAAGCCCGTTGCCGATTCCTTTGAAGGAGAGAGATGAGCCGATGCTAAGAAGAGCCAGAGCCAGCGATGCGTTGCCGAGGGCGGAGAGGGAGCGTTGGATGGCGGTCGGGAAGTGAACATCAAAGCAATTTAGCAGAAGACCCGCTGCACAGGAGATCAGCAGCGGATTGCTTAGAAGCTGTTTGATAAACAGGTGGGTCGTTTGACCGCGGCTTTGTTGTGTCCGGTCGCTGTGTGAGAGCAGGACGGAAACCGAGAGGATGTTGTAGAAAACAATGGCCGGGGCTAGGGCAACCGTCGCCAGCGCCTCGACGCCGGGAGAGAGGCTGGACATGGAGNNGGCCGATAAAGGCGTTGTTGGAGCGCGCCGCACCCTGAACAAATGCGCCCAGTGTGCGGGGTTTCAGCCGTAAAAAGAACGCGCCGAGGTAGGCGACGAGTACAGACCCGCATGTGGCGGCAATCAATAAGATGGACATTCGCGTGACGTCGCCAGAGTTGAATGTGGCATTGGTGACCTTGTCGAGCAGCAGGGCGGGCAGGGCGACCCAGTAGGTCAGACGGTTCAGGCTTTTAGCGAAGCTGTAGGAAAAAAATCCGGTGCGGCAAAGCAGTTTTCCAAGTGCAATGATCAGAAAAACGGGCATCAGGCTGTTGAGTACGTACATGACGAAAAGAGTAAAGAGGACCGGCAGATCAAACAAGTTGAAAGGAGGCGAACCGTTTCGTTTGACATCGAGTGGCTTTTCCGTAGAATGCGCGCTTCTTTTTCAAGGCGGGATAGCTCAGTTGGTAGAGCA
>DINM01000032.1:1611-4338 GCA_002423675.1 Verrucomicrobia bacterium UBA5540 | reverse complement strand
TTCAACCACTCAGCCACCCCTCCGCATGAAAATGTTCGAGTCAGATATATCAAATAATCCCGCGCTGTTTCAACCAGCGATATCCTGACCTCGTTTTAAAATAACGTTCTCTTTTCAGAGCATCCGTTTTTGTCTCAAATTTTTCCGTATAATGCTCCACCCATGGGCGCGCATGCTTAGTGCTCGCTACACGTCCGGTATTATGTTCAGCCAATCTCTTTCCAAAATCCTCGGTAGACCCTTTATAATAAAGGCCTTTTTCGGAGCTCTTTAGAATGTAAACGGTCCACTCCACTTCTTTTTCGCCTTTCCCGTCGCCCCGTGTTGTGCGAACCGACACCACTTCCCGTCGCCCCGTTTTACGGGGCANNAGGTGTTACAAGGTAGTGTCTTCGACCTCCTCTGACAAGCCGTTTTCAAACGGTTCGGCAGATTCGTCCGGAAGGGCATAAATGGACGAGGGCTCCGGTTTTGGGGCTTGCTCGGCGTTCTGCCGGCTGATGAATTCCCGGGCAAGTAGACGGTAGGCATTCGCACCCTTCGACGACGGGTCATACTCGGTGATCGGCTGGCCGTGGCTGGGCGCCTCACTCAGCCGTACGCTGCGTGGAATAAAGGTTTTATAGAGCCGATCGCCAAAGTGTTTCTGCACCTCGGTCGCTACCTGCTGGGCCAGATTAGTACGCACATCATACATCGTCAGTACAATGCCCTCGATGGAAAGTCCCGGATTGCCGGCGTTGCGCACCTGCTCGATTACGCTGACGATTACGCTGAGTCCTTCCAGCGCCAGATACTCGGCTTGAATCGGAATCACAATGGAATTTGCGGCGTAGAGCGCGTTCATGAACAGAATTCCGAGCGACGGCGGGCAGTCGAGCAGGATCACATCATACTCATCCTGCTCTACAATCGGCTTCAGCGCGTTTTTGAGGCAATGCAGATAATTATCCCTGCGGGCGATGGCAATTTCGCAGCCCGCCAGATCAAGCTCCGACGGGATCAGGTGCAGTTTTTTTGTCGCGGTCGGTTTAATCAATGTCCGGATATCTGCCTCGCCGAGCAGCGCGGGATAAATGCTCGCGCCATCCTCTTTCTCCAGCCCGAGCGCGCTCGTCGCGTTGGCCTGCGGGTCGAGATCGATCAGCAGAACATTCTTACGGCGTTCGGCCAGCGCGGCAGCCAGGTTCACGGCTGTCGTTGTTTTTCCAACGCCGCCCTTTTGATTCGCGAGTGCAATAACTTTAGTGCTCATAGCAAAACTTCGTTTTGAATATCGAATATTGAACAAGAAACCGCAGAATGCCGAAGGATCGGGCAATTTCCAACTTCGAAGTTCGATATTCCTTGTTCGGTGTTCTGTGGTTCAGAGTAGCTCATAAGCCAGCACGCTCAACCCGAAAATAGCGGCAGTTTCGGTTCGCAGGATCTGATTGCCGAAAGTGACCGGGATGGCGCCGGCCGCGACGGCGGCATCGACTTCCTCTTTTGTGAAGTCGCCTTCCGGCCCGATTAGAAGCGCGGCAGTCTTTATCTTCGATTTTTCCAATGTTTGGAAAACTTCGCGGAACGGACGGGCGTTAGGGTGCAATGATCCGATGAAAATCACATCCTGTTTTCCAATCTTTGGAAAAAACTCTGTGCCCCAACGCAGTTGGTTTTCCAATGAGTGGAACATGGGGAGCCAGGCGGTGCCGCATTGCTGTGCGGCGTTGCGGATAATCGCCTCGCCGCGTGCGGCGAGCTTTTCGATTTTTCCGGCGGGCAGGCTGGCGTTTTGTGTAACGACGGGCTGAATATGACGAACGCCCAGTTCGGTCGATTTTTGCAGGATCATCTCAAAGCGATCCGGTTTGCAGACGGCTTGAACCAAGGTGATTTCGACGGCGGGCGGCGGAACGGTTTCGCGCACGGTGATCCGGACGGTTACTTCTTTTTTCGTGACGGAGTCGACGACGCCTTCAGCGCGTGTGCCTTCTCCGTCGAACAGCGTCATCTCCTGGCCCGCCTCGACACGCAAGACCCGCGCGAGGTGGTGCGACTCTTCGGGCGAAAGCACGACCCGGTCGGCTTTCAGCGCCTCAGGGAGCACGAAGCTGTTGATTCTCATTTTTCTTTTTCCAGCGCCCGTTTATGTTCGTAGAATTTCTCGGCGGTTTTCTGCATTTTCTGCGTGAGCGGGAAATGTTTGCTGTTCAAGACCCCGACGGCGTCCTCGAGTTTTTTCTTTTCTTTTCCGCTGAGACTCTGCGGAATTTCAATTTGCACAACCACATGCTGGTCTCCGGTTCCGTAGCGTGGACTGATGATGCCTTTGCCGCGCATTCGGAAGATCTTACCGCTTTCCGTGCCCGCCGGGATTTTGAGTGTGGCTTGGCCGTGAATGGTCGGCACATGTACTTCNNGCAATGTGGAAGGGGACGGGAACTTCACAGACAATGTCGAGGTCGTTGCGTTTGAAAAATTCATGTTCGCGGACATGCAGGACGATATACAGGTCGCCTGCGGGACCGCCGCGCAGTCCGCCTTCGCCTTTACCGGCAATACGCAGGCGCGATCCGGTTTCGACTCCCCCGGGGATTTTCACATCAATCGTTCGTTTGTTACGAACCAGTCCCTGTCCGTGACAGACCGCGCAGGGCTTTTCGATGACCTGTCCGGTGCCGCGGCAGGTCGGGCAGGTTTGGCGGAACTGAATAAAGCCACCGCCGCTGACAACCTGGCCCG
>DINM01000032.1:1253-1581 GCA_002423675.1 Verrucomicrobia bacterium UBA5540 | reverse complement strand
CCGGGCTCTGCACCGGCCCCTTTGCAGTGCTCACAGGTTTCGTTGACGTTGATGCGGATTTCGCGGTGCGAACCGAGAACGGCTTCCTCAAAGTCGATTTCGAGGTCGAAGCGCAGATCGGCACCTTCCTGCGGAGCATTGGGATTATGCGAACGTCCGCCGCCGCCAAAAAAATTGTCAAAAATACTTCCACCGCCGCCGCCCGAAGCGCCCATGAAGGTACGCAAAGCTTCTTCGAGGTCGATGCCGCCGCCGAATCCACCGAAACCGCCACCTCCTCCGCCGCCGCGTCCCGCACCGAAGGCGGCGTGGCCGAATTGGTCGTATT
>DINM01000032.1:0-1245 GCA_002423675.1 Verrucomicrobia bacterium UBA5540 | reverse complement strand
TCGCCGAGCAGGTATCCGCGGCGCACCTGTTCAATGACGGTTTCGGCCGGTTTGTCCGACGGCATATGGAGGATGGCTTCGTGACGGTGCGGATCGAAGGTCTCGCCGACGGCATTGATCGGGGTGACGTTAAATTTTTTCAGTACGTCAAGCAGCTGGTTGTAAACCAACCGGAAGCCGTCGGTGACGGCACTGTCGGTCTGGTGTTCTTCCGCGCTTTTGAAGCCCATTTCGAAGTGATCGATAACGGGCAGCATTTCGAGGCAGATCGATTCGTTGGCGAAGACAAACAATTCGTTGCGTTCGCGCTGGGTTCGTTTGCGAAAGTTATCGAAGTCCGCCTGCAGGCGTAGCAGCTGATTTTTCAACGGCTCTTCTTCCTCTTTTTGGATCACAACCGGTTCAACGATTGGGTCGACCGCTTCCGGGGTTTCTTCGGTTTTCTGTTTTTTGCTCATTTAAAATTCCTTTTCCAAGGGTTGGAAATTTTGCGGCCGATTTTTCCAAGGGTTGGAAAATCCGGTAACGCCTTGGCGTTATAAGTTCCAAGGGTTGGAAAANNGGGCCCCATTCTTCGTTGGTGTCGTTGAGGGCTTCGGTAACGCCGTCGGTGTAGACGACGACGACATCGCCGGAAGCAAGCTGAACCGAGACATCCTGAATGGCTCCGTCAAAAATTTCCGCTTCGGCCAGTCCGATGGCAATGCCGGGTGCGTCGAGCGCCTCGGGGGAGCCTTGCCCCGGATGTTTGAGCAGCGGACGCTCGTGGCCGGCCCGGGCGAATTTGAGCTCATGAGTGCGGGTATTGAAGACCATGTAGAGCATGGTGATGAACATGTCTTCAGCCAGGTTTGCGCTCAGAACACGGTTGAGTTCCGAAAGGATCCGCGCGGGGCTTTGTTCTTGCGGCGCACGGGCACGCAAGACGCCTTGGCAGACGGCCATCATCATGGCCCCGCCGATTCCTTTGCCGGAGACATCGGCNNAAGTCCGGCATAGTGAACGGGCACAGAGGCTTGGTCGGCCATGGCTTGAAGCAGGCTGAGATCTCCGGCGGTGAAGGGCCGACCGTCGGTTCGGTTGGCCAGCGCGATCACACCGAGCACTTCGTTACCGAATCGCATCGGGATGATGAGCAGGGAACGGATTTTCAAGAATTCGTCCGCATAGTTTGGCACTCGCGCGTCGATTTCGCCATCTTCGATGATGATGCCGCTCCCGACGGCGGCGGCGGAGCCGACGAGG
>DINM01000064.1:5527-5719 GCA_002423675.1 Verrucomicrobia bacterium UBA5540 | reverse complement strand
CACCAGCCTCATCCGCAGGATGTAGGCCAGCGGACGAAGTTCGTCCGGCAGGTCGATGGCATAACGGATGCCGTGGTAGCTTTCATCCGGCTCGGAGAGCAAGGGGTGCTTCCCGGTTGCCCAGTCAAACTTGCCGGAATCGACCACAATACCGCCAATTCCGTTGCCGTGTCCGCCCAGCCATTTGGTGAG
>DINM01000064.1:342-5305 GCA_002423675.1 Verrucomicrobia bacterium UBA5540 | reverse complement strand
ATAGGCACTGGTTCTATAGACGGGAACCGCACAGCTACCTGTGGTCGGATCCGGAGTGTAACCGGCATGAAGCGCCAGTGTTTCAGTATTCTTGCTCATCTCTATTCCTCTCTTTCGTTTAACAGCGGTTCATTCGAGAGGCGAGGTGAGATGCGGTTGACCATCAACTTTCCCCTTGCGGGGCGCATCGCCTTTTGCAAGGCCGTGGCACCTTGGGTTGTCAGGTTGCCGGGCGTTTACCTCACGCCTCTCTGAATGCATGAAGCGCAACATACCCGATTTTTCCCCCCTGTCAATCCCTTGTTCGATAAAAGTGATAAAAAAGATCGTTCTTTGCGGGTTTGCGGATTTCGGAGTTTCCAGGCATTGGAAAAATGTAGGAAAAAGTTCCAAACGTTGAAAAATCCGCTACGGTCTTATGTCTATGCGCAGATTATTGACCCTATTCTCTATCGTTTTGCTCACCGGATGGCTTTCCGCACAAGCCGGAACCGATTCGTTGCTGCGGTCGCTTCGGCCAACGGGGCACGTCAACGACTTCGCCGGCGTGATANNCAGGTGGCGGTCGTCACCTTAAAGTCGCTGGACGGCGGACAGATCGCCGATTTTTCCACCCGGTTATTCGAGCGCTGGGGAATTGGCCAAAAAGGCAAAGACAACGGGATCCTCCTGCTCGGCGCCATCGGGGAAGGGCGTGGCAATCGCTTGCGGATCGAAGTGGGATATGGACTTGAAGGCGTGATTCCCGACGCAGTAGCGGGCCGGATTCTCGATAGATACATTCTTCCGGGGTGGAATCAGGGGCAGTATGGAACCGCACTGGCGACTGGCGCGGCAGCGATTGCTCAACGTATTGCGGTGGATCAAGGCATTGCGCTTTCCGGGGTGCCGGAAAGGATCCGGCAGGCTTCCAGAGAACAGAGTTTCCCGTGGTTCAATCTGATTCTATTGCTGATCTTTATTCCGTTTGCCATTCGCCATCCATGGATCCTGTTGCTGCTGCTGAGCAGCGGGGGTGGTGCGCGCGGCGGCGGTTTCGGTGGAGGCGGCTTTGGCGGTTTCGGCGGAGGCATGTCGGGCGGTGGCGGCGCGTCGCGCTGAGGAGAGGAAAAAAATATGAAAAAAATAAATCCAGAACAGTTCACCGAAATACTGAAAACACTGTGCGGAGAGAACCTCCAATCGGTCGTTCTCTACGGTTCCGCTGCGGCGGGCGATTACGNNATTATAATCTACTGATTGTCATGAACGATTTGCATCCGTCGGTACTGAGTCAGCTGGCGAAACCGGTCGGCGCGTGGGAGCGGGCGGGCAATCCGCCTCCGCTGCTGTTCACGCGTAAGCGGCTGGCGGAAGCAGCCGATGTTTTCCCGATTGAACTGCTCGATATGCGCGACGCCCGTAAAGTGCTTTTCGGCGACGATGTTATCCAGGGTTTGGAAATCAGTACCGCCAATCTGCGGTTGCAGGTGGAGCGCGAGCTGCGCTCGGCTCTGATTCAGTTGCGCCGCAGTTATCTGTCGGCTTCCGCCAGCCCGCGCCGGCTGGCGGCGCTGCTGACCGGAGCGCTGTCCGGCGTATTGGTCATTTTCCGCGCCGCTTTACGACTTTATGAAACACCGGTGCCGGCGGAAAAGTTCCAGGCATTGGAAAAATNNGCGATCAGCTCACGCAACCGTTTTGTGACGCAGGATGAGGGCGTAACCGCGCAGTGGGCCAATGTCGAAACCGTTCTGCAGCGCCGCTTTGATCTGATCCCGAATCTGGTCAGCACGGTTAAAGGCTATGCCTCGCACGAAAAAGAACTGCTGACGAAAGTGACCGAACTGCGCAGTCAGTGGGCTGTCGCCGGAACCCCGAACGAAAAAGTCGCGGTCGCCAACCAGATGCAGGGCGCTCTCGGACGGCTGATGCTGGTGGCGGAAAATTATCCGGATCTTAAAGCCAACCAGAACTTCATCGCCTTGCAGGATGAGCTGGCCGGAACGGAAAACCGGATTGCCGTTGAGCGCCGCCGCTACAACGAAGCAGTACAGGCCTACAACGTTTCAATCCGCCGTTTCCCGGGTTCGATTTGGGCCGGACTGTTCGGTTTTGAACTCCGCACGCCTTTTGAAGCCGCGCCGGAGGCTTCCGCCGTTCCGAAGGTCTCGTTCTGATNNTTTGGAAAATCCGGACGGATTTTTTCCAAACCTTGGATTCGAACGCAGCGAAAGTGGCCTCACGATATGTGTGGCAGCGACAAAAAGGGAGCGTCAAATCAAGGCTTCGCTCTTGCCAAGGCGGAGGGGCTTCCGTAGTCTCTGGCGGATATGAATTTAAAACAGAATTGCGCTTTTTTCGCGGGCTTCCTGGCCGTCTTCACGCTGCTCACCGTGACTGGCTGTTCAACCGCGCTTCCGTATCAGGAAACCCGCACCGGGAACTACCTTTACCTCAACCCTTTTTCGTATAAACCGGCTAATCCTCAGGAGCACTTAAAATATGCTGAATCGTTGCGCGATCACGGACATCTCAAGAGCGCCCGCGAGCAGTTCGAAATTCTGATAAAACGCTGGCCGGACAGTGCCGAAGCGGCGACCGCCCAGCAGGCGGTTGCAGACATCTATTTTACAGAGGGAAAAAACCAGAAGGCGTTTGCCGCTTATGAAGATCTGATTAAAGAATATTACACCGACGTCAGAAACTACGATGCCATCCTCGACCGGCAGTACACAATTGCCAAGGCCGAGATGAACCGCAAACGGATGCGGTGGCTTTTCGGTGGCTACCGCGCGCCTGAGCGGGCCGTGCCGCTTTTTGAATCAATCATTCAAAACGCACCGCAATGGAAACGCGCACCGGAAATGCAGTACATGATCGGGCAGGCCTACCAGAAGAACGACGATCAGGAACTGGCGATCGTGGCCTATTCAACTGTTGAATACCGCTATCCCGACAGCCCCGTTGCTGAGCAAGCCGGCTTCGCCAAACTGGAAAGTTTGAAGGATCTTGTCGAAGCGAAACCTTACAGCGTCGATATCCGCGAACAGGCGCAAACGTCCGCCGGACTGTTTTCCGAACTCTACACGAATTCGCAGCACATTGCCGAAGTCGAGGCGTTTAGCGACGAGTTGCGTAATCTCTCCGCACAATATAACTACGAGGTCGGAGAATTTTATGAGCGTGTACCGCATCCGCCAAAAACCAACTCCGCCGCCATTTATTATACCAAGGTAGTCGACCAGTTCGGCGGCACCACAGCGGCCGTGAAATCGGCCGAACGGTTGCATGTCCTCTTTCCCGGTGGCGACGTTATGCTCGCNNGGATGCAAAAGGGGTTTCCGGAGAAAAGGGAGGGGCCGCAGCAGTAGCAGGAACGGCTGTCTCGACAACCGGAACTATGAACGAAGCCGGTGCTGTTGCGACTGGTACTGTCGGTGTGAGCAGTGTTGAACCCGGGCCTCTTCCTGCACGCACTACGACCGATGCAGACGCTATTGAAATCACAGCGGATCGGATGGAATATTCCGGCGATCTGTTGATTGGCGACGGGCATGTCGCGGTTCAGCAAACGGGTGCCAGTCTGCAGGCTGATCACGTCACCGTGAACTCGAAAACCGGAGAGGTTAATGCCAGCGGAAATATTCTGATGATTCGGGGAGAAAATCATTGGAAAGGGCAGAAGCTGGTTTATAACTACAAAACCCGCGAAGGAACCTTCGGGAAATCCTCGATGTATTTTGACCCGGCCTATATCACCGCCGACTCCACTGAACGCATTTCGACCAACGAATTTATGATGCGCAATGCGATGGTCACTACCTGCTCCGGCGATAATCCGACAATCTATATCAAGGCGAAAGAACTTCGGGTCATTAATAATGAAGACAAGGCGGGCGGCGCGCTGATTAAGGCGAAGAGCGTGACCTTTTACGTCGGATCGGTTCCTGTATTTTATGTGCCGTACTGGCAGCGTCACGTCGGTTATGGCATCNNGGAGCCTTCGTCAAAACACGCGCGACCGTGCATCCGACCGAATGGCTCACCTCTACCACACACCTCGATCTTTATTCAAAACGTGGTCTCGGCCTCGGGCAGGACTTCGGCTGGAACACTCCGTACGGCGGTGGCCAGATTCAAACCTATTACATCAGCGACAATGACCCACAGAACAGTCATGATCTGGCCGCCTACCGGGCGCTGGTTAACTCACAGCGTTATCGGATTAAGTTGACCGATCGTGAACAGATTAACTCCAACACTTATTTTTCCACAAAATTCAACTGGCTAAGCGACCCGTTAATCACCAAAGATTTCTTTAACTCAGAATATTCGCGAGAAGCCAATCCTGAAAATTATGCGGTTGTACAGCGCTCAGCAGAAAACTATGCGGCCAGCCTGCGCGTGGATCATCGCCTGAACGACTTTTACACTACCGTGGATCGCAATCCTGAGCTGACCTACGACTGGTACCGCTCGCGGATCGGAAACTCACCGTTTTTCTTTGAGAGTGAAAACAGCGGAACCTATTTGGATCAGCTGTACTCCTCGACCAATATTCCGGCGCTCAGTGATTATCACAGCGCCCGGTTCGATACGCACAACCAGATCTTCNNGGCGGCGCGCAGCTCCGGAATATGTATGAACTGGGCACGCTGACCTCCTTTAAAGCGTATAAGACGCTCACAGATAAGAGCGGATTTTACGGAACCGGCTTGCGTCATATTGTTGAGCCTTATGCCGACTATAGCTATCGCTCATCCGATGTGCACACCAATGAGCTCTTCCAGTTCGATGACGTGGATGCACTCGACAATCAAAACGAAATACGCTTCGGGGCTCGCAACTTCCTGCAGAGCAAGCGCGGCGACAAACGGATTGCCAACGTCCTCGACAGCGATATCTCCACGGCCTATCGCTTCGATCCAGCAACCGGCGAAAACACCTTCAGTAACTTGACTGCGCTGGCAGAGCTTAGCCT
>DINM01000064.1:0-330 GCA_002423675.1 Verrucomicrobia bacterium UBA5540 | reverse complement strand
CGTCGGCATGGGCGTCGGACTAAAAATAAACCAGTACAATGAAACGCAGTTTTGGGTACAATTCTGGTTGCTTGCCTTCCCGCAGGAACCGATGGACTCCGGGTTCTAATGGCATCTGAATAAAGGGGCCGGCTCCGGATAGTGATGATCAATCAGGGGATAAGAAATCCGGCCTGATGTACAGCAAGGCTGTATATTTTAATTTTACTCATTCGCGAGCGAATAAGCGGATTGTGCCTGCTCAGGAACCACATTCAGATCTGTGTAGGATGACGCGTTCATGTAGATTGTATCGTCAACGTTGACTGTTCAATTATTTCTCTTGCAACG
>DINM01000054.1:2201-11411 GCA_002423675.1 Verrucomicrobia bacterium UBA5540 | reverse complement strand
GTCATGTCGTGCTCGAGCTCGAACCGCTTGGCCCCGGCTCCGGTTTTGAATTCAATAACAAGGTGGTCGGCGGACGCATTCCGCAGGAATACATCCCGTCGGTCGAGAAAGGGATCATTCAGGCGTTGCAGGCCGGTCCGTACGCCGGATATCCGGTCGTCGACATGCGCGTCAACCTCGTGGACGGTTCATACCATGACGTCGACTCCAGCGACTTCGCCTTCCAGATCGCAGGACGTCAGGGCTTCAAGGAGCTCTTCCTCAAAGGAAATCCCCAGCTGCTCGAACCCATCATGTCCATCGAAATCACCACACCCGAAGAATACATGGGCCCGTCCTCCGGCAGCATCTGTCAGCGGCGCGGACGCATTGAATCCATGGACAGCCGCGGCGGCATGAAACTGGTTCGCGGATACGTCCCGCTGAGCGAAATGTTCGGTTTCTCGAACACCCTCCGCTCGTTTTCACAGGGTCGCGCTTCGTTTACTATGCACTTCGAACACTATGAAGCCGTGCCGTTCTCGATTGCTGAAGAAGTGATCAAAAAACGTCGCGCCGAAGGCAAGGTCCGCGGCGGCGAAGAATAAAACTCTTCCCTGTGCAAACGAAAAGCCGCACCGGAACCGGAGCGGCTTTTTTCTTTCCAAGGATTGGAATAATATTTTCCAATGGTCGGAACTTGTGACGCCGAAGGCGTTAAACTATTTGGTCTTGTCTGCGCTGATCACGCCCTTGATGAACTCCACATACTTCGTAGCGCCGCCGCGCTGATAGCCGTCGCGAACAACGGTCTTTCCCTTGGGGTCAAGAATCAGCACAGTCGGGAATCCCTGAATCTGAAATTTTTGCAGCAGAGCCTCATGCTGTTTGGCAAACTCTGTATTTGTTGCATGGCCGGAATAGTCGAAATCCAGCAGCACACAAATGAGGTTATCCTTGGCGTAATCGATAAACTCCGGCTGCGAAAAAACCTCTTTTTCCAGCGCCTTGCACCAGCCGCACCATTCAAGTCCGCTGATACTCACCAGCACATATTTATTCTCTGTCGCAGCCTGTTTCAGCGCCGCGTTATAGTCCGCCCTCCAGATTCCAGACGCATCCGCCGCCCCCGCGCTCTGATTGCATCCGCACATCACAAGAGTTCCCATCAACACGGCCAGGAACGTTCCTCCCCACTTCATCATTCGATATTCCCTGTTCATAATTCTGCGGTTCATACGGCCTCCTCTTTCTGCGGAGAGCTTACCCCCTTAATAAAACCGTGCCAAGCCTTGAGACGAGTCGTTGGATTCAGTATAAATAAACCCATGGACTTCATCGCATTTGACTTAGAAACCACCGGGATTCAGCCGAAAAACGACGCCGTCGTGGAAATCGGAGCCGTGCGTTTTCGCGGGGCCGAGCCGGTCGAAATNNCACTCATCAATCCCGGCCGTCCGATCCCGCCTGAGGCCTCCGCCGTCAACGGCATCACCGACGACATGGTCGCCGATCAGCCCGGCATCGAAACCGTTCTTTCCGATCTGGCTGATTTTTGCGGAGATCTGCCGCTCGTCGCCCATAACGCGCCATTCGACTTTAAATTTCTGCTCGCCGCCGTCGAAAAACACCGCGCTCGCGCCCCGAGAGGCATTGTTCTCGATAGTTGTGCACTTTCCCGAATCGTTTTTCCCGGCATGTTCAACTATAAACTCGGCACACTCGTCCGCCATTTTGGTTTTCCGGCAGGGACCTTTCATCGCGCCGAAGAAGACAGCGTTTATTGCGGCCTCCTCTTTGCCCGCATCGTCGAAGCGCTCGAAAAGGCAGGACAGTCCGCAGGTGTTCCCGCGCTGCTCGACCTCGCCAAACAGCCGCCCATGAAATTCCCGCAATACGAAAAACAGCCCGAGCAGCTTGGGCTGTTTTAGAAAACCGGCCATGCTGATCCGTCAGACAATCAACGCCCGAATCGAAGCCTACGCAAAGGCGGTTCGGGAGAAAAATGCCGATGCAGTTGCCGGGCTGTTCGCTGAACAGGTCGACCATATCGTGCACGGCGTCGGAACCGATCCCGACAATCCGTGGAACACCAAGCAAGAAACCGATCGCGAAGGTATCCGAAAAATCTATACAGAATTTTTTGCGACTGCGCCTGACTTTGAAGTGGAATACACCGACCGGATTATTGATATAGAAGGGAACTCCGCCGCTATGGTTGTGCGCGTCACCGGCGAAAACGTCAAAATGGAAAACGCCTTGCAGATCAAATGGAACGACGACGAACTCATCACATTCTTTTACAACTGGTACGGACAGGCCGTTTAAATTTTATCATTTGATGCCGGGCGCAACGGGTCGCCCCCTTCCGGGCATGAAGGGCGCATAAAAGGTTCCAATGTTTGGAAAAATAATCTTTTAACACCCCTGCCGCTTGCGTCGGCGAATCCTCGCCGCTAGGATGCAAAGCATGAGCCGCCGCATCATCCTGCTGCTTCTGCTTTCCGGTCTGATCCGGGCCGGAGCCGTCGTGCTTGATGATCAGCTCCGGTTTGTCGAAGGACTCACTGAAGCCGGATTTCCGAATCTTGCGCGCACCGTACTCAACCGCACGCTGAAAGAATTCCCCGAGGCGGAAAAATCCGCGCCGGAACTTCGCATTCGTATTTTGATCGCCGAAAAAAAATTCGATGAAGCACAAACTCAGATTGCCGGAATGAACGACGCTGCACCGCTTTGGCTCTTTCTCGCAGAAACCGCCAACCGCGCCCGGCAGTTCCCCGCCGCGGAAGCCGCCTACAAAAAATATTTTGAGTCGGTCAAAAAAGCCGACGATGCCACCTTGCAGGCTGCGTTTAATTACGGCGAGCTTCTCGAGGAGCGCGGCGATGCGAAATCCGCGCTTTCTCTTTATGAAAACGTTTTGACGTTTCCAAACCTTGGACCCGAGCGTAGCGAGAGAGGCGACGCGAATGCGGGGCAGCGACCGAAGGAAGTGGCAAAATCCGCGCGCCCGTTAAAAGTCAAGCTGGCTAAACTGCTCGTCGAAGAAAATCCGGATCGGGCGCAAAAACTCTGTGAAGACGTTCAGCTCGGCGGGCTCGATCTCTGGTTCGGGGAAGCCGTTGTCACCTGGGCCGACATCATGATCCGCAAAGGGGAATGGAGCGAGGCGCAGTCCGTGCTCGAAACGCAGCTCGAACTGCTGAAACAGCTCGAAGGCGTTCTCGAAAAACAGGGTCAGCCCGTTTCGCTCGTCAGCCCGCTTGCCGGGGCGCGCTATCTTTTGGGAACCTGCTACGAACACGCCGACAAAAAAGACGCCGCGCTCGGTCAGTTTTATAATGTCTATGCCAAATACGGCGACAGCGAATGGGGGCCGAAAGCCCAGGAGCGTGCGCAGGCGCTCAAAGATTATTTTGAAGGGCAGGGCAAAACTGTAAAAATCGATCTCGGTGCCAACCTTTCTAAAATGGAAGAAAGCGCCTTCCGCGTTGCGCGTCGGCTTTTCTTCGATAAACAGTACGCCGTTCCCGCCTACCTCAAAGTGCTGAATAAATATCCGGAAGGCGATGAGGCCGTCACCGCGCTGCGCGAACTNNATCAACCTCAACGATCCGCTCAGTGCAAAAACCATCGCCGCCTACATCGGCGAACGGTTTGCCGCGCGCGAACCCGCGGCCGATGCACTGCTCGCCGCCGGAAAGTGTGCGCTCGACGAAAAACAAAAGCCGCTCGCCTGGTGGATCTATGACCGCTACCTCGAATCGTTTCCGCAAAATGCCCGAGCGCCGGCCGTGCTCTACAGTCTGGCAGGGCTCCGCACCGGCGCGGAGCAGGAGGATTATCTGAACCGGATCCTGAAAAACTATCCGGACAGCCCGTACGCCGCGCGCGCACTCGGTCGCCTCGCGTGGAACGCGTACGAAAAAAAGGACTACGAAACCGCCGCCGCCCGCTTTGAAAAAGTGGTCGACACAGAAACCGATCCACAAAAACAGACGCGCGCCCGTTTCGCGCTCGCCGAATCTTACCGGTTTTCCGAACATTGGAAACTTTCTCTGGAAAATTTCCAAACCTTGGAAAAATCGCTGAACAAGACGACAGAAAGTTACGGCGTTTCCGATGAAGCGCTGAGGTTCAATCGGCCGTTCCTCGAAAAAAGCGTTTTTTATCAGGGCGCCTGTCTCGCCAAACTCGGCAAAACCGAATCGGCCGTTCAAACGTTCGAGCGCTTCATCGAAAACTTCCAAACCTCGGAATTTCTGCCGCAGGCCCGCCTCGCTCTGGGCTCCGCACTCATGGATCTGAAACGCTACGACGACGCGCTCGCGGCGCTTGTGCCCTTTGACGAAAACAGTGACCGTAAATTTCTGGAGCCCGTGCTCTATTACCGCGGACAGGCCTATTTTGAAACCGGCCGTTATGATAAATCCATCCAATGTTTGGAAACGCTGCTGAACAACTGGCCGGAATCCTCGTTTTATTTCGAAGCCAAACTCGTGCAGGGCCGCGCCTACGCGGCGGCAGGAAAAAATGCGGACGCCGTGCGCGTGCTGAGCGATATTTTAAACTTTGCTTCCGATGAACAGCTGCTTAACCGCGCCAGTCTGGAGCTTGGTCGCGCGCAGACTGATCCGGCCGAAAAACTCGCCTCGTTCCAGCGCGTCGCGCTGCTCGCCGACCCCGACAATCCCGAAGAGGCGCCGCTGATTGCGCAGGCTCTTTTCGAAAGCCTTCCGCTCTATCTCGAACTCAACCGCCCGCAGGATCTGCTCACGGACAGCTCCAGACTTTTAGAAAAGTTTCCAACGTTTGCCATCCGCTTGCGAGCGCAAGCGAGCGACGCGGGAAAAACCGACGAGATCAACACCTTGCGTACGCAAGCCCGGGAACAACTCGCTAAACAGGAAGAGAAAGGAACCGCGAATGAACGCGAATAAACGCCAATCCATTTCACGAAAAAGAATCATTCGCGCCCATTCGCGTTCATTTGCGGTTGTCTTTCTATCCGCAGTATCGGTACATGCCGCGCCGTTTGTAATTAATTCGGCGGGAACGCAAATTAACGGCGCGGCGATTCAGTCGGCCGCGGACGGCACGGTTTTACTCACAACACTGAACGGACAGACGCTGACGTTCCGTCCCGGGACCTATCGGCAGGCGTTTGCCGATAAGCCGAAGGAGATGTTTCAGGTTGAAGCCATGGCCAAAGACGGCGATCTCGCCGGTGCGACCGCCATTCTGCGTCGTGTGAAAGAGCAGTATAAATTTCTCGGCTGGGATCAGCGCGCCAGCCTGATGCTCGCGCGCGTGGAGCTCGCACAGAAAAATTTTCCGGCGGCAGTTTCTGAATATGAAGAATTGTTCGCAACGCAACCGCAATTTAAAAAAATTCCGGCGGAGCGCGCGAATTACATGGAGGCGCTGCTCGGCGCCGGGCGTATTAAGGAAACTGCCGCGCTGGTGGATGAAGATATCGCATCCGGTTCGCGCGAAGCCGCTGCCCGCGCGCAGGTGGTGCGCGGCGATATGAAGGCCGCATCGGGACAGTATGAAGAGGCGCTGCTCGATTATCTGCGCACGGTGCTGCTTTTCAAGGATCAGACGGCTGTGCTACCGGAGGCGACATATAAAACCGCGGTCGCGCTGAAGAAACTGAATGATCCGCGCGCGGCGGAATATTTTCAGAAAGTGATTAAGGAGTTTCCTGATTCAGAATTTGCCGAAATGGCGAAAGGAGAAAAATAATGAAAAAGCATGTCGTTTTATTTCTATTGGCCGGAGCAGCCCTCGCCGTTCATGCGCAGGATGTCGTGATGAGCGATACTGCAGCAAAAGCGGAGTCGCTCAGCAAAGGCTCCGGTTTTCTGGATGTTGTGATGTCCGGTGGTTTTCTCGGCGCGGTGCTATGGCTGGCGCTGGCCGCGCTGTCGGTGGCGGGCNNGGCACGCATTTGATCGTCGATTCATTTATTAAGATTCGTGAAAAACGGATTATTCCCGAAAGTCTGACCGGCGGTGTGCGCGAAGCACTTGAGGCAAAAAATATTTCCAAAGCCATTGAGCTTTGCGGTGAGGAGCCCGGCGCGCTTTCAAATATTTTAACCGCCGGATTCAGTAACGCGTCCGACGGCCCCGAAGCCGCGCAGGACGCCATCGGTTCGGCGGCCGATCTGGAAAGTGAAAAACTGTTGCAGCGCGTCAACTATTTGAATGTCGTCGGGAATCTCGCACCGATGCTCGGCCTGCTCGGCACGGTGCAGGGGATGATTATGGCTTTTGCCACACTCGGCACAGAAGCGGGCGCGGCGAAGAACGCGATGCTGGCGACGAATATTTCACAGGCGCTTTACACAACCGCCGCCGGCCTGGTGATTGCCGTGCCTGCGCTCGGGTTCTTCTCATTTTTCCGCAACCGCGCCACGAAAATTATTCTTTCGATGGAGGCGCTCACGATGGAGCTGATGAAAAAGCTGAAGTAGGGGCGACATGCATGTCGCCCGTACAATAAAGGAAGTTTATGCGCCGTTTTAAACAGCCAACCGAAAATATCAACATGACGCCGATGATCGACGTCGTGTTCCAGATGATTATTTTCTTCGTCTGTACCGTGCAGCTTGAGAAGGAGGCCTTTAACAAGGCGATTCTGCTGCCGGATTCGCCGCACGGCCCGATGATTGCTGAAGCCAAAGATCCGCGCACCATTACGATTGAGGTGGATGATAAAGGAAAAATTTCGATCGCGCGCACGCGACTTTCGGAAAAAAAACTGAAAAAAATTCTCATCAAAACCGTGTCCGACTATGGCCCGGCGGGCCCGTCCATTCCAATCCGTATCCGCGCCGATGCCGCATCTTTGCACAGCGAGGTAAAGCGCGTGCTGGATGCCTGTACGTCAGCCGGTCTTTATAAAATTTCATTCGTTGCAACAAAAGATAAAGCATGAGACGCAGACGCAAACAGCGTGAAGAGGCCCCGATTGAAGTGTCGATGACACCGATGATCGACGTGGTGTTTCAGCTGCTGATTTATTTTCTCNNCCTTTTCCACACCGGATGTGCTGGCACATCTTGATATTTCGCGGCCCGCGCCGGATAAATCGCAGACGGAACAGCGCACGCCGCCGAAAATGATTCGTGTGAATATTTACGCCGAGGGCGGGCGCGAAAACGGATACAGCCTGAACGGCCGTGCCGTGTCGCTGACAGAACTGACGTCCATTCTCAACCGGCTGGCGAGCTTCAGCCGGAATCAAACCGTTCTGATCACCTGCGCGGGCGGATCGGAACATGCAAAACTCATTGATGTGCTCGACATCTGCGCGCAGAGCGGGCTTTCAAAAATTTCAGTCGTGAGTGCGGAATAAAATGATTCGCAAAACCATCAAAAAAATCACGGAGCGGTTCGGCGGGCCGGTTGCATCCATTGCGATCAACGCGACGATCCTGATTGTTCTGATTAATGTGGTGGTTTTCCGAACCTTGGAAACCGGACGCGACGTGCAGGTGCAGGTCGTCGAAAACGAACAGTCACCCGAGCTCGAACAGGAACTGCAGAAGCTCGACGAACTGCCGCCGGATGAAAATCTGATGGCGCCGGAAGAGGTGGAGGCGGTACCGGACTCCCCGCCGGATGAATTTGTCAGCGATTCGCTTGATCTCGCGGGCCTGGCGGTGAGCGACGTACAAAGTCCGCTGACGATGCAGGGCCTTTTCGCGGGGCGCACGGCCGGCGCGCGCGCCGAGCGGCTTCAGAAATTTTCGGGCGGCTACGGCGAAAAAATTGAATCCTCCGTTATGCGCGGGCTGCAGTGGCTCGCGGCACAGCAGAACCCGGAAGGCTTTTGGGGCGACATTTCGAAATATAATCAAACCTGGCACGGCCATAAGTGGGTTTCTTCCATGGGAAATGATCAGCGCGCAACACGGCTGACTTCGCTTTGTCTGCTGGCGCTGCTGGCGCACGGCGAAACACCGCAGTCGGCGGAGTTCGGCGATAATGTTCAGCGCGCGATCGAATATCTGCTCGCGCAGCAGGATCCTGAAACCGGAATGTTTGTTCCACTGGCCTCAAACCGTCCGGAAAAAAGCGGCGAGGATATCGGAGTTTACGCCCACGCGCAGGCGACCTACGCGCACGAGGAGGCGTACGCGCTGACGCGCGCGCCGGTGCTGAAACGGCCGGTGGAAAAAGGCATTCAGGTCATCATCAAAGGACAGCTCAAAAACGGCGCGTGGGGCAACTGGTACGAACAGAATATCGCCGACGCCTCCGCAACGAGTTGGCAGATTCAGGCGCTNNGCAGGAATTCAAATGGACAGACTGCTTCCAACCATGAAAAAGGCGGAAGGCGGGATTGCCTACCTCTATAAAGGAGAGGGCGTTTGGTATTACCGCAAAGGCGACCTGCTCAAGGCGCCGCGCGAGGGCGGGCCGGTCATGAGCGGCGCAATGGTTTTGAGCCTTCAGCTGCTCGGACTGCAAAATGATCCGATGGTGCTGGCGGGGTTGCGATATATGAACGACTTCGGCGTCACCGAATGGGACAAAGCGTGGGAAAATCCCATCAACAAAAGCCTGCCCGCCACCTATGAGTGGTATTACAACACGCAGGCGGTCTTTCAGCGCGGCGGATCCCGCTGGAAAGCGTGGAATGCCGCCTTCGCGCCGATGCTTCTTTCTCACCAGAACCCGGAAGGGTGGTGGCTCGGCGTCGGCCAGAAGCCCGGCGAAGAACAGATGTATTCCACCAGCCTCTGCACGCTGGCGTTGCAGGTTTATTACCGTATTCTGCCGACATTCCAGAAAATTGAACCGCGCGCTCCAAAGGTGATGTTTGACGACGATGTGAAGATAACCATTCTCTAATTAATTTATGAAAACGAAACTCCTGCTGCCGCTGATCCTTCTGCTGACCGGATGCATAACCGTAAAACCCCCGCTGCGCGTCGTTTGTATCGGCGACAGTCTGACCGCCTGCGGCGGGCCNNCGTCCGCTGGATGAGTTGTCTGCGGATCTGGAATATATGGTGAAAACCGCACGGCAGGCCGGTGCCCAGGTCGTTATTGCCAGTTGCTTCGGCGATGTAGAAACCGGCGACAATTCGCCGGAATTTAAAGAGAGCGTTCACGCCCGATATGCCCGCGGAATAGCCCGGTTTGAGCGGGACATCTCTGCCCGCTACGGCTGTTTTTACGTTCCCAACATGCAGGTCGACATCAAGCCGGT
>DINM01000054.1:0-2166 GCA_002423675.1 Verrucomicrobia bacterium UBA5540 | reverse complement strand
TCACCCATCATCCTAATAAAACCGGTAACGAACAGGTGGCCCGCCGGATTCTTCCGGAGCTTAAAAAAGCGCTGCGGGAAACCGGGCATTAAAATTAGGAAATGCAATACCTCCGACTTGACCTGTTGCGGCTCAACAGGTAGCTTATACGGCCTTTCCCGCGGGTGTAGCTCAATGGTAGANNNGTGTAAAAGCGTCATCACCTACGGTGCTGCCGGCTCCAACCACGCCCTCGCCACCGCCGTCTGTTGCAGGCAGCTCGGACTGTACGCCGTTTCCATCCTCGCGCCGCAGAAACCGACCGATCATGTCCGCAAAAACATCCTGATGGGTCATGCCGCCGGAGCCGAACTGCATCTCTGCTCTGACTTCAACGAGTTTCCGAAAGCGACCGCAGAAATTTCCGCCCGCCTCACCGAAGGCGACGGCATTGCACCCTACATTATTCCGGCGGGCGGAACCAATGCTGCCGGCGCGCTCGGCTTCGTCAACGCCGCGTTAGAACTGGCCGAACAGATTCAACCCGATGTCATTTATATTCCTATGGGAACCGGCGGAACGTACGCCGGGCTGCTGACCGGCTTTCTGCTGACCGATTTCAAACCGCGTATCGAAGCGATTCGTGTCGTCGAGCGCGCTTTTCGCGACGAAACACACATCAAAACGCTGTGCGACGAGCTGTGCGAAAAACTGGGAATCCACACGCGCGTGGGGAAAGAAGACATCATCATCCGCGATGAATTTTTTGGAGCAGGCTACGGCGTTCCGACGCTCGAAGGAGAAGCGGCCGTCGAACGTTTCCAAAGGTTGGAAGGAGTTTATCTCGAAAACACCTACACCGGAAAAACCGTCGCCGCGCTTTTGCGCGATCTGCACGCCGGAAAGCTCGACGGTCAGACCGTGCTCTACTGGAACACCCTCAACTCCTGCGACTTCTCATCCGCAATCGCCGGCGTTGATCTCCACAGCCTTCCGCCCGAGTTTCATTCGTACTTTGAATGATTTACGGTGCGACTTTGGCCGCCGGGCGGAATTCAGGATGGCGGATTTGTCCGCCGGCCTCGGCGGTCCAGACAAGCAGAGCCGCGCAGATGATGCAGGCCGTCAGCACAACAGCGGCGAGTTTATACTGATGCTTTGGCTTGATGCGCATGATCAGCAGTCCGGCGGCAGCGAGACCCGTTGTAATGTAGACAACGGTGGCCGCGACATCGGCCCGTTCTTCGTGTTCGTGCAGAAAAGAGATTGCGGTGCTGTCAATTTGAACTCCGGCTTCGCCGGTCACCAGCCGTTCCGCCGCTCCGTCGCCGGTTTCCATCACAATCGGAATGCTGAGCCCGCAAATCAAAACAATCAACAGGCCGGAAAGCAGCGCGCTCCGGTCTTTGCGGATGAGGGCGATTGCCAGCGGAATAATGGCAACGGGCAGCCCGATCAGGGCGACGTGATTCAAGGCAACATGCAGATGCTCCGGTGTAAACATGGCGTTCTCCTCTGCGTATGACGGCACACTAAGAAGAAGTGCGGGGTTTGTCAGCCCTAATGCTGAAGAAGTTCGTAGAGGTTGCGGTAGGTTCCGTCGCGGGCCATGAGTTCGTCGTGCGTGCCGGAGTCGATCAGCTCACCGTGGCGCATGACGAGGATGCGGTCGGCGTTGCGGATGGTGGAGAGGCGGTGGGCGATGACGATGCTGGTGCGTTCTTTGACCAGTTTGCCGAGTGCATCCTGAATGAGCATTTCGGTGGCGGTGTCGATGTTGGCGGTGGCTTCGTCGAGCACGAAGAGCAGGTCGGGGTTTTGCGCCAGCGCGCGCGCCATAACGAGCAGCTGCTTCTGCCCGAGCGAGAGTCCTCCGCCGCGTTCGTTGAGTTCGGTGTCGTAACCTTTGGGCAGGGCGCGGATAAATTTGTCGGCATTGACCGCCTGTGCGGCGCGGATGACATCGTTGCGTGTCAGCGCCGGATTGAGTAATGAAATGTTGTCAGCGATCGGTCCGGCGAAGATGAACGGATCCTGAAAGACGTAGCCGATGCGGTTGCGCAGATCTTCTTTACGGAACTGCCGGATATCGTTTCCGCCGATGGTGACGCGGCCTTGCTGTACGTCGTAGAAGCGGCCGATCAAATTGATGATGGTGCTTTTGCCTGCGCCGGTCGCGCCGACCAC
>DINM01000085.1 GCA_002423675.1 Verrucomicrobia bacterium UBA5540 | reverse complement strand
TCGGCAAGTCGACGCTGCTCAACGCCCTCGTCGGCGAAAAAGTCAGTATTGTCAGCGATACGGTTCAGACTACGCGGAATGTCATTCGCGCCATTCTGACCGAAGAGCGCGGGCAGCTCGTTTTTCTCGATACGCCCGGCGTACATAAGGCGCTGGGCGAGCTGGGCAAGAATCTCAACAAAATGGCCCGCTCCTCGGTGCACGGTTCCGACGCCGTTCTGCTGGTGCTGGATGCTTCCTCCAAGCCGTGGCAGGAAGACGACGGCTGGATGCGCCGCCTCGCCACCGAATCGACCCCGNNGCGCTTTGGGCAACTGTTGCGGCGGAAAAAAACACGACGGTCCAGCCGGCCTGGATTGAAGGCTCTGCGCTGAAAGGTAAAGGCCTGCCGGAGCTGTCCGCCTCCCTTTTCGCGATGGTTCCGGAAGGACCGCCGCTTTTTCCGGAAGATATTCTGACGGACTACCCGCGCAAGCTGAATATGGCCGATGTGATCCGCGAAAAACTTTTTGAGCGGTTGCACGATGAGCTGCCGCATTGCGTCGCCGTCTGGGTCGAGACAATCACCGAAGGTGAAACCGAGTGGAAGGTGGATGCGGATATTTATATTGAGCGCCATTCCCAAAAGGGAATTGTGATTGGCGAAAAAGGGCGACTGCTTAAATCGGTTAAACATCACGCCGAAAAAGAGCTGAAGGAGATGTACGGTCTACCCGTTCGTCTGAGTCTCTGGGTGAAGGTAGAAAAGGACTGGCGCAAGAATTTCTGGATTCTGAAGAAGCTCGGCTACGCATAAAAAAGCCGCCCCGAATATTCGAGGCGACTTTCGATCAAGGAATTGGACTCTGCTATTTGCCGAACAGTCCGCCGATTCCCTTTTTGATGGAGTCGGCCGCGCCTTTGGCAGCATCCGTTGCACCTTTGGCCGCGTCGGTAGCCATTCCGCCGGCATNNCATCTTTTAACGCGCCTTCAGCCGCACCTCCGGCACCTTTGAGTGCTTTCCCGGCCATATCGCCGGCCGAAGAGGCAAGCTGAACGACCGCTTTGCTAATGGAGCTGAATACTTCAGAAATGACTTCTGCCGGATTGGCGCCGCCGGAGCTTCTGCCGATATTTTTCAAATGAATAGGCGGCAGGGGGAGCACCACTTTCTTTCCGCCCAGCGCGGTAATCGTTACGTTAACTTTGGCCCCGTTGAGCTGGAAGTCGTCTATAATCACTTTCTTAGCAGCGCCTTTTTTCTTTTCCGGAGCCGCCTCGGTCTTCGGAGCGGCGGTTTCTTTGGGGGTCAGGTTCGCCTGCAAGGCGCTCAGGTTACTGGATCGAAGACTTTTTTCGTAGGTGATCTGCGGCGCGTCGATCAGAATTTCCTGAATCACAATGGCCTTTGAGAACAGGGAGGACATTTTGATGTTCAGTTTAAAATCATTCAGTTCCATGGCGCTCGGCGTGTTAAAGCCTTCGGGATTACCGATGACCAGCCCTTTGATGCGCACCATACCGGTCAGTGGATTGACGATGACGCTGTTGAGATGAACCGGCACTCCGGCCAGTTTGGGGCCGGCAGTATTCACTGCGGTCTTGATGATCTGTCCGAGAGACAGCATCAGAACGACCAGCAGAGCCAGAATTACAGCGCCTGTAATCAATAAAATTTTCTTCAACTTTTTCATACAACCGGGATCCTTTCTTTGCTGTGTGCAGTTTGAAGGTCTTTCTCTAGGCGGGCAAGCGCGAACGCCAGACAAAATAAAAGACCGCATCCGGGATTCGGTGCGGTCTTTTCGCTCGGGAGGGCGCGGTTACTTGTGGTTATAATAAACCACTTCGTTGTTTACGGCGAAGAGGTTGGCCTTGCTGAGAATATTGAATTTTTTACGGGCCTCATCGCACTTGACGGCGGCAGCCTGGGCGGCTTCAGCAAGAGTTTCGCGTCCGTTGTCATAACCGAATGCCCATCGGCCGTTTGGATCAACGGCCACGACAAATACTTTTTGTCCCGGCAGTTCTTTGTAGCGCATGAAAACCGGATTCATGTCTTCGGGCGGGGGGAGGTGGGTTTCGTAGATTCCGGAGGATGCACAGCCGAAAAGCGTGACAAGCAGTACTGACAGAAAGGCTAGTTTTGCGAACATCTTCATAACTTCTCCCGTTAAATTGAGACGACCCGAAGCAAAACGTAAAACGCCGGCAGAGTCAATGCGAAAGGCCGCGAGCTTCACCTTGGATCTTTGCGAAAAACACGGTGACTACAGCTTTTCGATCACGGCGGCGCCAAAGGTAAAGCCTCCGCCAAATGCGGTCAGGCCGATCAGCGAGCCTTTTTTCATTTCCGGCATCAGCTCAACCAATGCGAACGGAATGGTATTCGACGAGGTATTGGCGTATTTGCGGATGTGATTGAACATTTTTTCCGGCGGGCACTTGATCGTTTTCCGGATTGCTTCAATAATCCGCTCGTTGGCCTGGTGCGGAACAATTTTATCGAGCTGTTCGACGGAAATATTCCGATTTTCACAGGCTTCGGCCAGTATGTTGATCATCTTGCGCACCGCGATCTTAAAGACGGTGAGCCCTTCCATTTCGATGACTTCCCCGGTTCCCATGTGCGGAACATAAAGCACTTTCTGATCGACGCCGACCGCGGAAAGAACAGGACGATTGAGAAGGATGTTCACATTTCCATTGCGCGGTTCACAGGAAACCAGCGAAGCGGTTGCGGCATCGCCGAAGAGAGCCACGGTCTTCTGGTCTTCGTGGTTGACCATCGGGGAAAGGGTTTCAGCGGTGATGACGAGAACTTTTCTGGACGGATCATCGCGCAGAATGTCGCAGGCGTTTTGCAAAGCGTACATGTAGCCGGAGCAGGCGGCATTGACATCGTGCGCCTGCATTTGGATTTCGCCCTTGGCGGGGCTGAGCTCTTTGAGAACGCGGCAGGCGAGCGACGGGGTCATTGCCAGAGGCGTGCCGGTGGCGCAGACAATCGCATCGATGTCCGCAATCGTCAGCTTCTCTTTCTCGAGCAGATCGCGCACAGCCTTAACGGCCAGCGTTTCAACATTTTCATCGCCGGCGATCCAGTAGCGCTCCTCGCAGCCGGTGCGCGAACGGATGGCTTCGGAGTCCCATTCGCCGTGTCCGGAAAGCAACTCGTCGTTGAGGATNNCTTCTGTTTTACCGGCTCGATTTTTCCAAGGGTTGGAACTTTTACCGCGATTCTTTTTTCGAGGATCGGCGTACCGGGATCTTCTTTAGTGATCGGTTTTTTAATCAGGCCGGTTTCGGCGGTCGCAATGCGCGCAAGCGGTGTGCCGACATCAACCGAATCGCCTTCGGCGAGGAACAATTCTTCAATGGTTCCTTCGACCGGTGTAGAAATCTCCATGGTGGCTTTATCGGCTTCAACGGATGCGAGCAGTTCGCCCGCCTGAACGGCCTGTCCGGCTTTGACGAGCAGTTCCGTAATCTTAACCGTTTTGTCCGACGGGCTGGAGCCGATCGCATTCACGGTGACAAATCCATCGGCTTCTTCGACCGGTTTTTGCCATGTCAGCGAGAAGTCGAGCAGTTCGGCGGCTTTGCCGAGCACGCTGCGGAAGGAGGGCAGCACTTCGATTTGCGTTTCAAAGAGATACGGAATGTACGTGTCGTGCCGGGTCACGCGCGCCATTTTAACCGGCACGGTTGATTTCTCGGAAACGGTCGCCAGAATTTCGCCGCCGAGCCCGCAGGTGTGATTGTCTTCATGAACGACGAGCAATCGGCCGGTTTTCTGAACGGAAGCCATCACGGTGGT
>DINM01000062.1:272-3453 GCA_002423675.1 Verrucomicrobia bacterium UBA5540 | reverse complement strand
CATTTTCCCGATCATGCGATCCTCGTCGAAGAAGGCTCCATCGCTCAAGAACATGCCTTCGAATGGATTGTTGATCCGATTGACGGCACAGCCAATTACACGCGGGGATTCCCCTACTGGTGCTGTTCGATCGCCGTGCGGCGCGACAGTGAAATCCTGGCCGGCTGCGTTTTCGTGCCGGTACTGAACGAATGCTACAGTGCCGCCGCGGGCGATCCCGCACTCTGCAACGGTGAACCGATTCACGCCTCTGATGTTCCAGACCTTGGAAAAACGATATTTTTTGCCGGGCTCACCAAAGATATCGACCCTCGCTCGGTCTCCTTCTTCAGCGACATGGCGCCGCGCGTCAGCAAAATCCGGATGCTCGGTTCGGCGGCAATTGACATTTGTCACGTCGCCTGCGGCCGGTCGGACGGCTATTTCGACGCCGGGCTTTACATCTGGGATGTCGCCGCCGCCGGACTGATCGCCGAGCGCGCCGGAGCGATTTGCACCTCCTACCCGCGCGACGAAAAATACGGAGTACGCTTTCTCTGCACCAACCGTCACATCCACGCCGCCGCGCGCGAAATCGCTGCAAAACATTTTAAGGACTGATATGGCAAAGAAAAAACAGACACCTGATTTACATTATCTCTACGAAGCATCTGTGCAAGGCGTCGAAACCGACCTCGATTTCGCGGCGCGGATTTTCAGGAACAAACGCAAGCGCAAGCCAAACGATCTGCGCGAGGATTTCTGCGGCACCGCCGCCCTCGCCTGCGAATGGGTGAAACGTTCTCCGAAGCACCGTGCGTGGGGNNTTGATCAGCCAACGCTCGACTGGGGTCTTGCGCACAATGTGGTTCAGCTCGGGCCGAAAGCCGGAGAACTCAGGCTGCTCTGCGAAAATGTGCTGACGGCAAAAACGCCACCGGTCGATCTGGTGATGGCGCTCAATTTTTCCTACTGCGTTTTCAAAACACGCGAACTGCTGCGAACCTATTTTAAGCAGGTGCGCAAAGCGCTGAAAAAGGAAGGCCTGTTTGTAATGGATCTTTATGGCGGCACCGAGGCAGTCGGCACCAAGCTGGAGCCGCGCAAGGTGGATGCGTTTACCGCCGCCGACGGAACCAAAGTGCCCGCCTTCCAATACATCTGGGATCAGGCCGAATACAACGTGATCGACCATCACGTTGTGAATTACATCCATTTCAAACTTCCAAACATTGGAAAAATCGAAAAGGCCTTCACTTACGACTGGCGCCTCTGGACACTGCCCGAGCTGCAAGAGCTTCTGATTGAGGCCGGTTTCAAGTCTGCGGAGGTTTATCTGCACGACTGGACGAAAGACGGCGAGTCCGACGATATTTACCGTCGCCGCACGCAGTACGAAAACGCACTCGGCTGGGTCGCCTACGTCGTCGGCATTAAATAATCCCGTTCTTTTTCGGGTTTACTTCATCTTTTCGTCTGTCGATAATGCAGGTGCAGCAAAAGGGAGGTATGAAATGAAAATTGTAGCTACGGTTGATTTCTCCACGACATCGGAAGACATCCTGAAATTCTCAAAAATCTACGCGCAAAAGATAGGTGCGGAAGTATTTCTGATTCACGCCGAACCCGAGAAAAGGGAAGTTGATGAAGATGTGGACACCACTCCGGAAGCTGTTCGCCTGAAAAAAGACGCGCAGGCTCTTGAACGTGCGGGGGTGAAGGTAACGCCCGTTTTCCTGCAAGGGCCGGTCTGCGAAACCATCATGAAAGAAGCCGTCCGGCTGGGAGCCGATCTGATTATTACCGGCGCGCACGGGCACGGCCGAATCAGCTGTAAGATTCCGGTCGGCCATGTCAGCGAGTGCATTCTTCTCAAGGCGAATATTCCGGTGATGATTATTCCCGCCACGTAAAAACGCCTAAGCTAAGGAACCCGTTTGCGCCGTTTTCCAAAGATTGGAAAACGGCCTTTTTTTGGAGCTTATTTTTTCCAAATTTTGGAAAAACCGGAGTGTGTTTTTCCAAGGTTTGGGAAACCGGAATGTGCAAGAACAAAATGGCCAAACCCGGCGGTTTTTTCGTGATTTTCATGCGTTTTTAGCCCCCTTTTTTATAGCTCCGTTTCTCTCTTTTCTGTAAGATACGCTGTTTAGAATTTGAGTAGTAAAAGGAGCCTTATGTCTGACGAAAAACGCAAGTCACAAAACCCGGATTCCAAGGGGTACGGCGCGGATCATATTACCGTTCTCGAGGGCATCGCCGCCGTCCGGAAACGCCCCTCGATGTACATCGGCGACACCGGCACCCGCGGCTATCATCACCTGGTTTACGAAGTGGTAGATAACTCCATCGACGAGTCGCTTGCCGGTTATTGTTCCAATATTGAAGTCTGCATTAATGACGACGGCTCTCTCTCTGTAACCGACGACGGACGCGGCATTCCGGTTGATATGCACAAGACCGAAGGCAAACCCGCCGTGACGGTGGTGCTGANNCAGAAAACGGGCAAGAACGCGCTCACCGTGGCGCTGACGATGCTTCACGCGGGCGGCAAGTTCGGCGGCGGAGGCTACAAGGTCTCCGGCGGTCTGCATGGCGTCGGCGTTTCCTGTGTGAACGCCCTTTCCGGGTGGCTGGAAGTGGAAGTGAAGCGCGACGGCTTTATTTACCACCAGCGTTTCGAAAAAGGAGTGGAAGTAACCGAGCTGGTGAAGATCGGTAAAACGTCCGATACCGGCACAAAAGTAACCTTTTTCCCTGACATGAGCATCTTCACGCACACCGGCGGGTTCCAGTGGGATATCCTCGCTTCGCGCCTGCGCGAGCTGGCCTTTCTGAACCGCGGAACAAAGATTGTACTGAAAGAAGATGCGACCGGCCGCGAAGAGGTGTTTCAGTACGAAGGCGGCATTCAGGAGTTCGTGAAGCATCTCAATAAAAACAAAGCCCCGATGCACCCGGACGTGATTTGTTTCGAGCGCGAAAAAGACAATGTCGTTGTGGAAATCGCGATGCAGTATTCCGACGCGTATAACGAAACCATTTTCTCATTCGCCAACAACATTAACACGTTCGAAGGCGGCACGCACCTGTCCGGCTTCCGCTCTGCCCTTACCCGCACGGTAAACGCCTACGCCAAAAGCAATAAGCTGATCAAAGACGATAAGCAGGCGATGGGCGGCGACGATATCCGCGAAGGAAT
>DINM01000062.1:0-210 GCA_002423675.1 Verrucomicrobia bacterium UBA5540 | reverse complement strand
CAAGCAGGGCCGCGAGCGCGAGTTTCAGGCGATTCTCCCGGTTAAGGGTAAGGTCATTAACGTCGAGAAAGCCCGTCTCGACAAGGTGCTGAACAACGATGAAATCCGCACGATGATCACCGCGATTGGAACCGGCATCGGTTCGGATGATTTCGACATCACCAAAGCGCGCTATCACAAAATCATTATCATGACCGACGCGGACGTCGA
>DINM01000155.1 GCA_002423675.1 Verrucomicrobia bacterium UBA5540 | reverse complement strand
ATCCCTTGATCGAAAGATCGTGCCGGCTTCCTTCTGCGGCGGACAGGCCGCCCCACGCATCACATAAAAAACCTCCGCAACCGGTTTCCCGAATGCGGAGGCGTGAGTCTTCCTTTTATAGAAGAAGCGGAGAAGCTGACAACAAACCCCTAAGCGCCTTTTCCTCCGTCACTCAACGGCAGACTATACAGAACCGTCGCCGCCACTAAAGTTATTTGTTGTAGGGTTGTTCCCTACGCGAAAAACAGGGGTATTAAAATTCTTGATCTGGATCAATGCGAATTTTTTCAAGTGAGGTAGAGTTTGCCTAAATGATACGGAGAAAAGCATGAAACGCAAAATCATCGAAATAGACGAAGAAAAATGCAACGGTTGCGGAGCCTGCGTGACCGGCTGTGCCGAAGGCGCTCTGCAGATTGTAAACGGAAAGGCCAAACTGGTCAGCGAAATATTCTGTGACGGCCTTGGTGCCTGCATCGGGGAATGCCCGATAGGCGCATTGACGATCATTGAACGCGAAGCGCCGGAGTTTGACGAGACNNACGAGACTGCCGTCGAAGCGCACCTCGGCAAACCTCTTCCGAAAATGTCTCCCGCCGGCGGATGCCCCGGCTTACAAATCCGGTTTGGAGAACAGAAAAAAACAGCGCCCGCAACATCGACACCTGTGACTGGCCAGGTGATTAGTTCAGAGCTGAACCAGTGGCCGACCCAGTTGCACTTGGTACCGATCGAGGCTCCGTTTTTTAAAAACCGGGAACTGGTCGTTCTCAGCACCTGTTCCCCGTCGGCTTCACCGGATGTTAACTGGCGTTTTATTCGCGGACGGGCCATCGCCATTGCTTGTCCGAAACTGGACCGTACGGAAGGTTACGTTGAAAAACTGATAGAAATTCTGAAAGCCAACGGAATTCCGAAAGTCATCATTGTTCGCATGGAAGTTCCCTGTTGCGGAGGGCTCACCAGAATCGTTAAAGAAGCTGCACAACGCAGTGGACGCACAGACCTGATTGTCGAAGAAGCAACGATCGGATTGAATGGGGATGTAATCAGTACAAAGGAGGTTTGAAATGAATGACTTAAAAGGAAAAGCGCTGAATTTAAAAACGCTGGTGGACTATTCTGCCGGCGCGGTCGTCAGCCGCACCCTGTTCAAAAAAGAGACCGGCAACATCACGCTCTTCTCGTTTGATAAAGGGCAGGGCCTCAGCGAGCATACCTCGCCGTTCGACGCAGTAGTGGAAGTCGTCGAAGGCGAGGGCATGTTCATCATCGCGGGTGAACCGCAAACAGTGAAAGCGGGCGAGTTGATCATTATGCCGGCGAATATTCCGCACGACGTTCAGGCTGCGGAAGCGCCTTTCAAAATGCTGCTGATTATGATTCGCTCGGCGGCATGAAAATCCACTGGCTTCAGCATGTTCCATTTGAAGGACTCGGGTGTATTGAGCCATGGCTGAGCGGAAATAGTCATGAAGTGACCTGTACGCGGCTTTGGGCTGACGAAAAGTTTCCAAACATTGGAAATATTGACGGACTCATCGTGATGGGCGGGCCAATGGGCGTTTATGACGAAGCGCAGTGCCCGTGGCTGGCTGCCGAGAAAGCGTTCATCAAAGAGATCATCGCGCAGGATAAGCCGGTACTCGGCATCTGTCTCGGCGCGCAGCTCATCGCCGAGGTTTTAGGTTCCAAGGTTTGGAAAAACGAACATAAAGAAATCGGATTTTTTCCAATGATTGGAAAAAACGCGATTCTTCCGGTGCAATTCACAGCATTTCATTGGCACGGCGATACATTTGGTATTCCGAACGGCGCGGTACATTTGGCATCCAGCGAAGCGACGGAAAACCAGGCTTTTCTCTATAAAGACAACGTGCTGGCGTTGCAGTTTCATCTTGAGACGACGGAAGAAAGTCTGATGCGGCTTTATGAAAACGCCCGTGACGAAATAACGGACGGGCCGTTTATCCAAACCTTGGAAAAAATGCGTCCGTTTTTTTCAACCCTTGGAAACGCCAACAGGCAAATGTTCAACCTGTTCGAAATGCTTTTCAGGGAAAATAAGGGGCTCGAACCTTGAAGCATTGCTGATTTTGAACTTCCAGAGTAGATCGTGCATTTTTGGACAGAGATGGCATTCTTCGCGTCGGCTCTGATGACCCGACGGTTTCGGTTTCCGGATTGAGAGAAATAGTAAAGGCTCTTGAAGAGGATGGCGAAAATATTCAATATGCCGAATTTTTTGGCGTCGGACACGCTTCTTGGAACAATGCATAGAAAGAACGCGATTTAACTCCATGGTTTTTCAGTCAGACCAATTCATGTCTGGTGCGTGGATCAAATAAACAGTAAAGATAGGATTTATTGGGGTGTCATGGACAAGACTATTCGGTGAATGGAGAGATAAAATTAATGCATGATTTAATCGAATTAGAAAAAACCTGTGATGATGCGTTCAGAACAGGAGTGAACGGGGTAGTCGCGGTAAATACAATTGCCGACCGCAAAGTCGAATTTATATCGTTTGACAATGGCAAAACACTGGCGCTGGTCAAATCTGCCATGGGCTATCCGGCATACTATCCAGTGCATGACGTGAAAATCGAAAAGCCGCTTAAAGCGGTCTTGATGGATCTCGATGGTACGACGGTACACAGCGAGCACTTTTGGATCTGGATCATCGAAAAAACCACGGCCAGCTTATTGGGCGACCCGAAATTTAAGTTGGAAGTGTGCGACGAATCGCATGTTTCCGGCCATTCGGTCTCCGAGCATTTGCAATATTGCGTTCGCAAATACTGTCCGGAGAAAACCGTTGAAGAGGCGCGCACATGGTATTTCAAACATACCAACTATGAGATGAATGAAATTCTCGAAGGCCGCGGCAAAAAAGGTGCCTTTACACCGTCTCCAGGGATCAAAGAGTTCCTCTGTGAACTAAAAGCGATGAACGTGAAAATCGGGCTGGTCACCTCCGGTCTTTACGAAAAAGCCTGGCCGGAAATTCTCAATGCATTCCAAACATTGGAAATGGGCGATCCGAAGGAATTCTATGACGCGATCATTACTGCCGGTCACGCCATCCGCCCCGGCGAGCCCGGCACGCTCGGCGAGCTTTCTCCGAAGCCGCACCCGTGGCTCTACGCCGAAACTGCTCGGGTTGGCCTTGGCATTTCGTTTGAAGACCGTCACAGCGTCGTTGGCATCGAAGACAGCGGGGCAGGTGTTGTTTCCATCCTGTTGGCGGGTTTTGCGCCCATTGGTATTGGCGGCGGCAACATCATCGACAGCGGCACAAAATCGCTGTGTACTCATTACGAAGACAATTTCAAAAAAGTATTGTCCTGTCTTCGATAGAGCTCGGGTTATTCAAGAGAAGGAGCCGGCCCCTGTAACGGTTGCGGCCGGAAAGCTGATGTCCGCGTCTCTTGATGGGGTGAGCCGAAACAATCGCCGTCGCAGGCTGAAGGTTTTTTTACCTAAAACGCAGCAAGCGGGAATTTGAAATACGTGGGTATTCGTTTACATAAATTATTTTTTGTAAACGATTTAAGGTGGTAGACGCGCAGGGGCTCGAACCCTGGACCCGCTGATTAAGAGTCAGNNACGGCCCGATCCGGCAAGCAGAACAAAAAACGAAAGAAGCAGTGTGATGATTAGCGAGAGTTTCACCCGGTTGTGCGCATCCAGATCTCCCGGATCCGCGTTCAGGTAAAACGAAAGTGTCAGCATAAGACCGGTAAACAATACCAAGCCGAACAGAAGAAGGATCGGCGCTGAAATACGCCGGTTGAAATTTGGTACTCCTTCGTGCTGCGGCAGCATGCAAATCTCCTTTTCTCTTTGACAGTCTAAAGCGTGGGCAAGGCGGGACTCGAACCCGCACGCCGTAAGGCACAAGATCCTAAATCTTGCGTGTATACCAATTTCACCACATGCCCGGCACAGACGTATAAGAGAATACAAAAACCCGCAACACTCAAGGGTTTAATTGCGCCGGAGATAAAAACACTCTAAAGTTCCGCAAAAAGAAGGGCGGTCACGATGAATATCAAGCTGAACTTTTTCGGCGCGGCGCAGAATGTTACAGGATCCTGTTATCTTGTCGAAGCCAACGGAACTCGACTTCTCGTGGATTGCGGCCTCTATCAGGAACGTGACCTCAAGCAACGCAACTGGGATCCCTTCCCGGTTCCGCCCTCAACCCTCGACGCCGTTTTATTGACCCATGCCCATCTCGACCACTGCGGTCGTCTGCCGAGACTCGTTAAAGAAGGATTCGGCGGAAAAATCTATTGCACCCCGGCTACGGCCGAAATCGCGCAGATCATTATGAAAGACTCCGCCTTCCTGCAGGAAGAAGATGTGAAGCATAAAAAAGCGCGCCACGAAAAAGCCAACAAAACCAGCCCGTTCCCATACACGCCGCTCTATACACAGGCCGATGTCGATCAAACGATTCCTCTGCTGACATCCGTCAGCTACAAAACGCCGGTTTCGGTCGGTTCCGGCATGACCGCTACCTTTCGCGAAGCAGGGCACATTTTCGGTTCCACCAGCATCCGCCTTAGTGTAGAGCAGGGCGGCGAAACGCGCACCATCCTTTTCTCCGGCGATATCGGCCGCTGGGATATGCCCATCATCAACGATCCTGACCCGTTTGACGCTGCGGACTATGTTCTCACCGAATCCACCTATGGCAACCGCCTCCACGGCGAAGCCAAAGATATTCCCGGTGAACTTGCCCGCATCATCAATGAAACGCATAAAGCCGGCGGCAACATTGTTATTCCCAGTTTCGCCGTCGAACGCACGCAGGAACTGCTCTATTATCTCAACGGCCTGCTGCGCGAAAACCGCATCCCGCACCTGTTTGCTTTTGTGGACAGCCCAATGGCCATCCGGGTAACCGATGTTTTCAAAAAGCATCCCGAACTGTTCGATCCCGAAACCATGGAACTGATCCACAAAGGCATTCATCCGTGCGATCTGCCGGGATTAACAATGTCCAACACCACCGACCAATCGAAAGCCATCAACCACATTAAAGGCACGGCCATTATCATCGCCGGTTCCGGTATGTGTACGGGCGGACGCGTCAAACACCACCTCAAAAACAACATCGGACGTCCAGAGAGCACCATCCTCTTTGTCGGCTATCAGGCCGTCGGAACCCTTGGCCGTCTTATCCTCGACGGAGTCAACCCAATCCGCATCTTTGGCGAAGAGCACGAGGTTAAAGCGCGCATCGAAAAAATCTCCGGCTTCTCCGCTCACGCCGACCAGAACGAACTGCTGCGCTGGATCACCGCGCTCACAAAAGCGCCGCGTCGCGTCTTCATCACACACGGCGAACCCGACGCCGCCAGCGCCCTCAAAAAAC